>NZ_JBHYMK010000019.1:0-131178 GCF_042743065.1 Streptomyces sp. NPDC058872 | reverse complement strand
CCCGGGGCGGGCCGGCGGGCCCGCGGGCCCCGGGGGCATGAGTTTCGTGCAACCCCGCGCCCCCACCGCCCGGGGGGGTGCCGGCGGACCCGCCGCCACGCCCCGGACACCACAAGGCCGCCGGTGGTTCCCCGAAGCCGGGGCCCGAACACCTCTTGAGTCACTGGTACGGGGGCTGGCCGAGGTCTCGTCTGCGCTCCTCCAGGCACCGCGCCCACAGTTCGTACGCCTGGTGCGCCTCGCGCACCGACCCTTCGGCGAACACCTCGTCGGCGAAGCCCACCGCGGCGGCCTGCTCCACCACGCGGACCAGGTGCGCCGCCACCGTGCCCAGGCGCTCGGCATGCGCCCGCCGCAGCTCGGGCGCCAGCTCGTCCTCGCGGGCGGCCATCGGCTCGACTGACTTGCGCTGCCCGTCCGTGAGCAGGCCCCTCGGACAGACCTGCCCCCACCGACGCCGGTCGTTCCTCGCGAACGGTTCGAAGGCCTCTGTCGCGAAGTCCTCCAACTCGCCATGTACAGAAGCGATCTCGTCCGGAGTCATACTCTCCCAATGCAACACCCGGCCAGAAGGAAACGCTCAGCCACAGCCAACATCACCAAGCCCTACTAGCGGCCCTGCCGCCAACGGGTACGCGGTCCACGGCGTCCGGCACGGCGACCTCGCCGTTCGGCCAGGTCTTCGGCGACGCCTGCGTCCGACGCCATGCCCCCACCACGCGTCGCCCCGCCGGACGGATCCGTAGGGGCGACGCGCTGTTCGGCACATGCCGCACCAGCCGTATCAGTAGTACTCGACCTTCGCGTCGGCCCTCACGGGATTGACCGTGTCGAAGACGATGCGGTTCGCCTTCTCCTCGACGTAGAAGGACCCGGGGTAGACCTCACGCGTCACGGTCTTCTCCAGCTCGGCGCTGGTCACCCAGACGGACGTGGATGACGAGGTCGCACCGGCCGCCTGCACGACGGGCGCGGGCAGTTCCGTCAGCGGCAGCGGAGCCCGGGTGAACGTCCAGTCGGTCCGGCTGACGAGCGCCTTCATGTCCGCGGCCGTGGTGTCGAAGTAGCCCACCAGACGAATGTCGCTCGGCCCCGGGACGCGTCCCGAGTCCTGGGTGAGGTCGATGGCGCACCACTGGGTGCTCACGACTTTGCCCAGCACGGAGAAACGCGCGGTGATCTGCTCCGTCGAACCGCTCAGCTCGCACGTGCCCGCCGGCTCTGCGCTCGACGCCCTGCCGGCCCCGGGCTCCGCCCCGGCACCGTCGGCGGCCTTGGTGGCGCCGCAGGACGCGGTGAGCAGCACGGTGAGCGCGGTCGCCGCGGCCCGTACGGCCGGGGTGGTCCCGGCCGCCCTGCCGGGTCGACTGCGTCGACGGCTCGTCATCGTCCCCCACCTCCGGATGTCTTCGAGGACCCAAGGATGTCACCACGCGTCCACATGACCGTCCGGGTGACGGTACCCCGCGCGATGAAGGGCTTGGCCCGTCCGAGCGTCTCCCACCGGCCGTTCTCCCGCCGCAGGCGTCTGAGCTCTTCTTTCTCGGCGGGGGGTCATGCCGACGTCACCCCCCGCCGTCCGCCGCCTGGTTGTGGGTCCGGTCGTCGCGGACCCACTTGCGCAGGGCCTTCAGACGGATGCCAGGCCGTGGGCGATGTCGCTGAGGGAACGGTCCGGTGAGGGACGCACCGGGGCCACCGCGTCACGCTTGAACTCTCCGGGGGAGTCCTTCCGCTTTGCCGCCTGGGACCGCTTCCCCCGGATGACGGAACAACCAGTGTCCGGGGGGCGGGATTTCGGGGTCACTCCAGAACGTGTCGGGACCCCGGCGGCCTCGAAGGCGACGCCGAACGCCTCCTCGTACGGGCTGGAGGCCGGGGAACCGGTCGCCTCCCTCGCGTGCTGGCCAGGGCACTTTGCCCCTGGGTTCGCCCTGCGGAAGCACTCCCACTTCCTGCCTCGTGCGGGCGCACGGGGCGGCGGCGCCATCGACGCGATTTTCGCGTGGCCCCGACCGCGAAGGCGACCGGTGCGGAAAGCAACCCGCAGGAGCCCACCGGCCGAAGTCCCGGAGGAGCCCCACGGGTGCCACCGCACCCCTCCCCGGCCTGCTCAAGGGCAGGTCAGACAAGGCACGGTGGCGTCTTCACGTCAGATGTCCCGGAAGATCTCGATCTGCGCGCCGATCGAGTTGAGGCGCTCCGCGAGGTCCTCGTACCCCCGGTTGATGACGTAGACGTTGCGGAGGACGGAGGTGCCCTCGGCGGCCATCATGGCCAGCAGGACGACCACCGCGGGGCGGAGGGCCGGCGGGCACATCATCTCGGCGGCGCGCCAGCGGGTGGGGCCCTCCACCAGGACGCGGTGGGGGTCCAGGAGTTGGAGGCGGCCGCCGAGGCGGTTGAGGTCGGTGAGGTAGATGGCGCGGTTGTCGTAGACCCAGTCGTGGATGAGGGTCTTGCCCTGGGCGGTGGCCGCGATGGCCGCGAAGAAGGGGACGTTGTCGATGTTGAGGCCGGGGAACGGCATCGGGTGGATCTTGTCGATCGGCGCCTCCAGCTTGGAGGGACGGACCGTCAGGTCGACCAGTCGGGTGCGCCCGTTGTCCGCCGGGTACTCCGCCGAGCGGTCGTGGTCCAGGCCCATCTCCTCCAGGACCGCGAGCTCGATCTCCATGAACTCGATGGGGACCCGTCGGATCGTCAGCTCCGACTCGGTGACGACCGCGGCGGCGAGCAGGCTCATCGCCTCGACCGGGTCCTCGGAGGGGGAGTAGTCGACGTCCACGTCGATCTGCGGCACGCCGTGCACGGTCAGGGTGGTGGTGCCGATGCCCTCGACCCGGACGCCGAGCGCCTCCAGGAAGAAGCAGAGGTCCTGGACCATGTAGTTGGAGGAGGCGTTGCGGATGACGGTCACGCCGTCGTGCCGGGCGGCGGCGAGCAGGGCGTTCTCGGTGACCGTGTCCCCGCGCTCGGTCAGGACGATCGGGCGGTTGGGGGAGACGGAGCGCTCGACCTGGGCGTGGTAGATGCCCTCGGTGGCCGTGACCTCCAGGCCGAAGCGGCGCAGCGCGATCATGTGCGGTTCGATCGTCCGGGTGCCGAGGTCGCAACCGCCGGCGTACGGCAGCTTGAAGCGGTCCATGCGGTGCAGCAGCGGGCCGAGGAACATGATGATCGAGCGGGTGCGGATGGCGGCCTCGGCGTCGATGGCCTCCATGTCGAGCTCGGCCGGCGGGACGATCTCCAGGTCCACGCCGTCGTTGACCCAACGGGTCCGGACGCCGATGGAGTTCAGGACTTCCAGGAGTCGGAAGACCTCCTCGATCCGGGCGACGCGGCGCAGGACCGTGCGGCCCTTGTTGAGGAGGGAGGCGCAGAGCAGCGCGACACAGGCGTTCTTGCTGGTCTTGACGTCGATGGAGCCGGAGAGCCGACGGCGGCCGACGACCCGGAGGTGCATGGGGCCGGCGTAGCCGAGGGACACGATCTCGCTGTCGAGGGCTTCGCCGATCCGGGCGATCATCTCAAGGCTGATGTTCTGATTGCCGCGCTCGATCCGGTTGACGGCGCTCTGGCTCGTGGCCAGTGCGTCGGCGAGCTGCGTCTGCGTCCAGCCACGGTGCTGCCGGGCGTCACGGATGAGCTTGCCGATGCGTACGAGGTAGTCGTCTGCCATGGCGTCACGTTATCTCAGATATGAGATGTGATTCGCCAGGGGGGTGAGGCATCAGGGTGAGTCGCCGTGGGCAGTCGGGTGACTCGGCTCGTAGAGGGGGAGTTCGGTGCCGCTCGGCAGTCGAACGGCGGCGAGCAGCCCCCAGCCCTGGTCGGTGATGGCCCGTGAGATCTCCGCGCCCCGGTCCTCCAGCGTCTTCAGGGTCTCCGCGATGTCGTCGCACATGAGGTAGACCTCGTCCTTCGGCTCCTCCTGCGTCGGATGCACGGCGATCTCGGAGGGGGGTAGTCGGAAGACGAGCCAGCCGTCCCCGGCGTCCACGTAGGGGAAGCCGACGACGTCCTTGAGGAAGGCCCGGTCGGCCTCCGCGTCCCGGGTGTAGAGGACCACGTGCGCGCCACTGAACATGGGTCGATCGTCGGTCGCGGAGCCCGTCCGGGCAATCGGGCCGCGTCCGTACGGGGTGGGGCGCAGGGTGGCCGGCGTCGGATGCTCGATCCGGAGCCCTTCGGGGAGGGGGCGTTCCTCCGTCCGGAAGGGGCTTCCGGCCCGTGGGGTCCGGCGCCCCGGTCCCCTGTTCCCTCCCCGCCCCTCTGTTCCCTCCCTGCCCCTCTGCCCCTCCCCGCCCTCTGTTCTCCCTCCCCGGCGCCGCCCGGTGCGATCGCGTCCGTGACGGGGGTCGTCGGGGCTCGTGGCCCGTGCGACCCGGGCCGGCGGGCGTGGCGACCCGATCGGGCGGGGAGGTTGGCAGCATGCCAGGCATGACCGCGCGGCGGTGATGTACTAGAGTTATCTCGACATCGAGATATCTGCCGAGGCGCACCGCTGCCGCCACCCCGGTAAGGGTTACCTAACTTAGCCTTACCTTAGCGGATCGACGACGTGTACGTGGCGGCAGGATGTGATGGAACGCGCACATATATGAAGGAGACTGTCGTGTCGGCGAACAGCTTCGACGCCCGCAGCACGCTGCGCGTGGGCGACGAGTCGTACGAGATCTTCAAGCTGGACAAGGTCGAGGGCTCCGCGCGCCTCCCTTACAGCCTGAAGGTCCTCCTGGAGAACCTGCTCCGCACCGAGGACGGCGCGAACATCACCGCCGACCACATCCGGGCCCTCGGCAACTGGGACTCGCAGGCTCAGCCGAGCCAGGAGATCCAGTTCACGCCCGCCCGCGTGATCATGCAGGACTTCACCGGTGTTCCGTGTGTCGTCGACCTCGCCACCATGCGCGAGGCCGTCGCGGCCCTCGGCGGTGACCCGGCGAAGATCAACCCGCTGTCCCCGGCCGAGATGGTCATCGACCACTCCGTCATCGCCGACAAGTTCGGCACCAACGACGCCTTCGCGCAGAACGTCGAGCTGGAGTACGGCCGCAACCGCGAGCGCTACCAGTTCCTGCGCTGGGGCCAGACCGCCTTCGACGACTTCAAGGTCGTCCCGCCCGGCACCGGCATCGTCCACCAGGTGAACATCGAGCACCTGGCCCGCACGGTCATGGTCCGCAACGGCCAGGCCTACCCCGACACCCTGGTCGGCACCGACTCGCACACCACCATGGTCAACGGCCTCGGTGTGCTGGGCTGGGGCGTCGGCGGCATCGAGGCCGAGGCCGCGATGCTCGGCCAGCCGGTCTCCATGCTCATCCCGCGCGTCGTCGGCTTCAAGCTGACCGGTGAGCTCACCCCCGGCACCACCGCCACCGACCTGGTGCTGACCATCACCGAGATGCTCCGCAAGCACGGCGTCGTCGGCAAGTTCGTCGAGTTCTACGGTGAGGGCGTCGCCGCCACCTCCCTCGCGAACCGCGCCACCATCGGCAACATGTCGCCGGAGTTCGGCTCCACCGCCGCGGTCTTCCCGATCGACGGCGAGACCCTGAACTACCTCAAGCTGACCGGCCGCTCCGAGCAGCAGGTCGCGCTCGTCGAGGCGTACGCCAAGGAGCAGGGCCTCTGGCTCGACCCGGCCGCCGAGCCCGACTTCTCCGAGAAGCTGGAGCTCGACCTCTCCACGGTCGTCCCGTCGATCGCCGGCCCGAAGCGCCCGCAGGACCGCATCGTCCTCGCGAACGCCGCCGCCCAGTTCGCCCAGGACGTCCGCAACTACGTCGCCACCGCCGACGAGGCGGGCGAGGAGTCCTTCCCGGCCTCCGACTCCCCGGCCGTCAGCGACGGCGTCCCGTCGAACCCGGTCGAGGTGACCGCCCCCGACGGCACCACCTACACGATCGACCACGGCGCCGTCACCGTCGCCGCGATCACCTCCTGCACCAACACGTCGAACCCGTACGTGATGGTCGCCGCCGCGCTCGTCGCGAAGAAGGCCGTGGAGAAGGGCCTGACCCGCAAGCCGTGGGTCAAGACCACCCTCGCCCCGGGCTCGAAGGTCGTCACCGACTACTTCGACAAGGCGGGCCTCACCCCGTACCTCGACAAGGTCGGCTTCAACCTCGTCGGCTACGGCTGCACCACCTGCATCGGCAACTCCGGCCCACTGCCGGAGGAGGTCTCCAAGGCCGTCAACGAGCACGACCTGGCCGTGACCTCGGTGCTCTCGGGCAACCGCAACTTCGAGGGTCGCATCAACCCCGACGTCAAGATGAACTACCTGGCCTCCCCGCCGCTGGTCGTCGCGTACGCCCTCGCGGGTTCCATGAAGGTGGACATCACCAAGGACGCCCTCGGCGTCGACCAGGACGGCAAGCCGGTCCACCTGGCCGACATCTGGCCGACCGAGGCCGAGGTCAACGACGTCGTCGCCAACGCCATCGGCGAGGACATGTTCAGCAAGTCCTACCAGGACGTCTTCGCGGGCGACGCCCAGTGGCAGGCGCTGCCGATCCCGACCGGCAACACCTTCGAGTGGGACGCCGAGTCCACCTACGTGCGCAAGCCCCCGTACTTCGAGGGCATGACGATGGAGACCACCCCGGTCGCCGACATCGCCGGCGCCCGCGTCCTGGCCAAGCTGGGCGACTCGGTCACCACCGACCACATCTCCCCGGCCGGTGCCATCAAGGCCGACACCCCGGCCGGCAAGTACCTCACCGAGCACGGTGTGGAGCGTCGTGACTTCAACTCCTACGGTTCGCGCCGTGGCAACCACGAGGTCATGATCCGCGGCACCTTCGCCAACATCCGCCTGCGCAACCAGATCGCGCCGGGCACCGAGGGCGGCTACACCCGCGACTTCACCCAGGCCGACGCGCCGGTGTCGTTCATCTACGACGCCTCGCAGAACTACCAGGCCGCCGGCACCCCGCTGGTCATCCTGGGCGGCAAGGAGTACGGCTCCGGCTCCTCCCGCGACTGGGCCGCCAAGGGCACCGCGCTCCTCGGCGTCAAGGCCGTCATCACCGAGTCGTACGAGCGCATCCACCGCTCGAACCTCATCGGCATGGGCGTCCTGCCGCTCCAGTTCCCGGCCGGCCAGTCGGCCGACTCGCTCGGCCTGACCGGTGAGGAGACCTTCTCCATCACGGGCATCACCGAGCTGAACGAGGGCACCACGCCGAGCACGGTCAAGGTCACCACCGACACCGGTGTGGAGTTCGACGCGGTCGTCCGCATCGACACCCCTGGTGAGGCGGACTACTACCGCAACGGCGGCATCATGCAGTACGTGCTGCGCAACCTGATCCGCGGCTGACACCAGCACGCCGTCCGGTAGGCGAAAAGGGCCCCGCTCCTCGCAAGAGGAGTGGGGCCTTCGCCTTTCCCCGCGCAGGACGTGACGGCGCCCGCCGGGGCGACGCCTCCCGCCGTGGACGCGATGTGCGGCAGGGGCGGCGCGCCCGTGCGGTTCGGGCCCGAGGCAGTGGGCGGGCGGCGCTCCGGCCCGTGCGGCAGCACTGTCCGACCGGGGTCGACGAGATGCTGCTGCCGCCCTCGGCGAAGGTCCTCGCCCCTGGGGAGGGGGCGAAGCACCGGCTCGTACCGGTCGGCGTCGACATGGCAGTCCGGTGGCAGTGGCACCCGGATGTCATGGGTGTTCTCCCCCGTCCACACCACCAGACCACCATGCCGCCGGATGGTCACGAAGACGCCCCCGCAGCAATCGGTGACGCAGTCGTTGCTCGACGGCTCGACCCGCCGCGGTTCATCCCCCGCTCGCAGCGGCCACGTTTCGGGCGGGCCGATCGGCATCTCGTGCAAGAGGCTCGAATCGCCGTCGGGGGGATCGTCTCCACGACGTCCACGCCGTCGACCATCACACGGATCCGCGCCGACGGTCGCCATGACCCCGGATCCGCGGGGGCGGGCCGAAGGGAAAGGGCGTTGAACGGCTCGGAAAGCTCCACCTCCGCACGGTCCCACCTCCGGGACCGGACCCTCGCTCACGCCCGTCCGGCACGGCCTGCCGGCCCGAACGTCCCCGTCGTGGGGCGTTCGGCAAACCGAGCACCCCCTGCCGTCGGGTGCGGCGACGTTCCCCGGGGCGCGGCCTCAAGCCGGCCCGCGAACGCCCCGGCCCTCGGCGCACGCCCGAGGGCCCGGTACGCAGGATGGTGCCTGGCCGTCCCGCACGCCGGTCATGAACCCTTTGTGGATCATGTGTTCCCCCATCAACCGTTCACCCCCTTCGCCCCTCTCCTCCTGTGCCTCTCCCCCCGCCCGCGGGGTGACTCCCGAGTCGGAGGGGGCCCCTGATGTCGTGTCAAGGGGGGAACGCCGTGGATGGTTGGACGAAACGCCGCAGATACCGCCTGCTTATCCCGGAGGTCTCAACTCGGGAAAGATGGCCGGAGAAACCTGCTTTCGATCTTGCTCAGGCGAAGGGAAGTGGACTATACCTGTCGGCGTCCAGCCAGTCGGAGCAATCCGACGACGGCCCGACGCGTGCACGACCCGGCTGCAATTAACCGCGGTGGCGGGGCCCTTCGCCTGTGGCGAGCGAGATACGGGCGACCGGTACACCGCCTGAGTCCTGAAATGAAGGCGAGGACTTGAGCATGGGATCCACCTCCGCACACAACGGTGAGGGCCTCGGCCGTCGCGATCTGATCAAGCGCTCGGCCGCTATCGGTCTGATCTCCGTACCGACGATGGGCTTCCTGTCCGCCTGCGCCAGTAGCGGTGGCAGTGGCAATGAAAAGGTCGACAAGGGGACGAAGTCCGACAAGAACCCGCTCGGGGTGAACGAGTCGGCACCGCTCGATTTCGTCCTTTTCGACGGCGGATTCGGACAGGAGTACGCCAAGGACGCGATCAAGGTCTACGAGGCGAATTACCCCAAGGCCCAGGTCAAGTTCACTCCCACCCAGAAGATCACCACCACCCTGCAGCCGCGCTTCAACGGCGGCACCCCGCCGGACCTCATCGACAACTCCGGTGCCGAGCAGATGGACATGGGCGTCCTGGTCGGTCAGAAGCAGCTGACCGACCTCACCCCGCTCCTGGACGCCCCCTCCATCGACGACCCGAGCAAGAAGGTCCGCGACACCCTGCGGCCCGGCATCGTCGAGATGGGCCAGTTCGACGGCGACCCGGTGTGGATCATGTACTACGCCTACACGGTCTACGGCGTGTGGTACTCCCAGAAGCTCCTCGACTCCCTCGACGCGCAGTACCCCGAGACCTGGGACGAGATGCTGGCCGTCTGCGAGAAGGCCAAGAAGAGGGGCATCGCCGGCTGGACGTACGCCGGCAAGCACCCGTACTACATCCCCTTCTCGCTCTACCCGATGATCGGCAAGGTCGGCGGCCGGGAGGTCCTGGACGCCATCGACAACCTGGAGCCGAAGGCCTGGGAGCACCCCGCGGTCAAGGCCTGCTTCGAGGCGTACTACGAGCTGTACCGCAAGGGCTACATCCTCAAGGGCACCCCGGGCCTCGACCACATCCAGTCGCAGACCGCCTGGACCGAGGGCAAGGCGCTCTTCATCCCGAACGGCTCCTGGGTCGAGAACGAGGCCGCGAAGACCATGCCGGCCGACTTCGACCTGGCGGTCTCCGGCCCGACCGGCATCGACTCCTCGGACAAGATGCCCTTCGGCACCATCTGGGCCTCCGGCGGCGAGCCCTTCATCGTCCCGGCGAAGGCGAAGAACCCGGAGGGCGGCCTGGAGCAGCTGCGCATCATGCTCAGTGAGGCCTCCTCCAAGAACTTCACGCAGTCGGTGAAGTCCCTGACCGCCCTCAACGGCGGCACCGACGGCATCGACCTGACCCCGGGCCTCAAGTCCGGCGTCGCCGCGCTGGACAAGGCGGGCCAGAACGTCGTCAACCCGCGCCTCCAGGACTGGTACGTCGCCCTCCAGAAGGAGAAGATCGGCGTCGCCGGCCTCGGCGAGATGATGGCCGGCCGTGCTACCCCTGCCGAGACGATCAAGAAGATCCAGAAGTACGCCGATGAAGCGGCCAAGGACTCGAGCATCAAGCACTACAAGCACCAGTGAGCGGTGCCGGGGCCCCTTCCCGCCGACCGGGAGCGGGCCCCGGCCCTTTGCGCGCGGCATCAGCAGCGCGTGGCACCAGCGGCGCCTCTCCGCGGGAAGATCGGGGTCGGTAGGAATGCAACACGGCAAATACCGTTTCATCGTGGGGTTCCTGGCGGCCCCCCTGGCGCTCTACGCGCTGTTCGTCATCTGGCCGTTCATCCAGTCCATCTACTACTCGTTCACGGACTGGACCGGCCTGAGCCCCGAATTCCGGATGGTTGGATTCGACAACTACAGCAGGATGCTGGACGACGAGATCTTCTGGAAATCGCTCCAGCACAGTCTGACCTTCGCCGTGGTGCTGCCGCTGGTGACGGTCGGGTTGGCGCTTTTCTTCGCCTTCATGCTCAATGTCGGCGGTCGGCGCCGCAGGGGTGCGGCGATCGCGGGCGTGCGCGGTTCCTCCTTCTACAAGATCGTCTACTTCTTCCCGCAGGTGCTGTCGATCGCGATCGTCGCGCTGCTCTTCCAGTTCGCGTACAACCCGAACAGCGGAGCCATCAATTCCGTATTGAAGGGCATCGGTCTCGGCAGCGTGCAACCGGACTGGCTCGGTGATCCGGACCTCGCCCTCATCTGCGTGATGCTGGTGCTCGTCTGGTCCACCGTCGGATTCTTCGTCGTCCTCTTCTCCGCCGGAATGGCGTCCATTCCGAGGGACTTCTACGAGGCGGCCCTGCTCGACGGCGCCAACCGCTTCACCACCTTCTTCAAGATCACCCTGCCGCTGCTCTGGGACACCGTGCAGTCCGGCTGGATCTACATGGGCATCCTCGCCCTCGGCGCGGAATCCTTCGCCGTCGTGCAGATCATGACCGTCGGCCCCAACGGCGGCGGGCCCGACTACTCCACCATCGTCATGCCGCTGTACGTGTACCAGAAGGCATTCCGGGACGGCCAGGCCGCCTACGCAACGACCATCGGCGTCGCGCTCCTCCTCGTCACGCTGGCCTTCGCCGCGGTCGTGATGAAGCTGGGCCGGCGCGAGCGGCTGGAGTTCTGATGAAGACGACCGACACTGCCACCCCCGGCGTCGGGGCCCCCGGCTCCCCGGCCGGATCCGGACCCGTGGTCACCAAGACGGTGGCGCCCGCCCCGCGCAGGACCGCCAAGGCCGAGGGCGCGACCCTCAACGTCTTCTCCCACGGCGTCCTGATCATCTGGGCGATCATGGTGGTCATGCCGCTGCTCTGGGCGGTCATGACCTCCTTCAAGACCGACCGGGCGATCTTCACCTCGCCCTGGGCGCTGCCCGACAAGCTGCACTTCGAGAACTGGTCGCGCGCCTGGACCGAAGCGCACATGAGCGACTACTTCCTGAACACCGTCCTGGTGGTCGGCGGCTCGCTCATCGGCACGCTGCTCTTCGGCTCGATGGCGGCGTACGTCCTCGCCCGCTTCGAGTTCCCCGGGAACCGCTTCATCTACTTCCTCTTCATCGGAGGGATGAGCTTCCCGATCATCCTGGCGCTCGTGCCGCTCTTCTACGTGCTCCAGAACATGGCCCTGCTCAACACGCTGCACGGCCTGATCCTGGTCTACATCGCGTACTCGCTGCCGTTCACGGTCTTCTTCCTCACCGCCTTCTTCCGCACCCTGCCGACCTCGGTGGCGGAGGCCGCCTTCGTGGACGGCGCCTCGCACACCCGGACCTTCTTCCAGGTGATGCTGCCGATGGCCAGGCCGGGCCTCATCAGCGTCGGCATCTTCAACTTCCTCGGCCAGTGGAACCAGTACCTGCTGCCGACCGTGCTCAACACCGAGCCGGAGAAGAAGGTGCTCTCCCAGGGCCTCGTCCAGCTGGCCGTCAGCCAGGGGTACAAGGGCGACTGGTCCGGACTCTTCGCCGGACTGGTGATGGCGATGCTCCCGGTCCTCGCCGCGTACATCATCTTCCAGCGACAGGTGGTGGCCGGTCTGACCGCCGGTGCCGTGAAGTGACTCCCGGGGCCCGACCGGCCCCTTCCGCAGGTCCCCGACGGGCCCCCGGCGCACGGCGCGCCGGGGGCCCGTCGCGCCGTGTGACACTCGCCGTGCGCCAATCAAGGTCTTGACGGGAACCAAGCCGAAAGCGTCCCCTTAGAGTTCACATGTTGGAGAAAACGGTGGGAGTGAGTGAGTCGATGGAGACTCCGGGTTCGCAGACGTCTCTGCACAGGGCCAATCTCGAACGGGTCGTCCGGGCGGTGCGCATGGCGGGCTCGCTCACGCAAGCGGAGATCGCCAGGACGACGGGCCTCTCCGCCGCCACGGTCTCCAACATCGTGCGGGAGTTGAAGGACGGCGGCACCGTCGAGGTCACGCCCACCTCCGCGGGGGGCCGCCGGGCCCGCAGCGTCTCGCTCTCCGGCGACGCCGGCATCGTGATCGGCGTGGACTTCGGCCACACCCACCTCCGCGTCGCCGTCGGCAACCTGGCCCACCAGGTGCTCGCCGAGGAGGCCGAGCCGCTCGACGTGGACGCCTCCGCGGCCGAGGGCTTCGACCGGGCGGAGCAGCTGGTCAAGCGGCTGATCAAGGCCACCGGGATCGGCCCGGACAAGGTGATCGGGGTCGGGCTCGGCGTCCCCGGCCCCATCGACGTCTCCTCCGGGACCCTCGGTTCGACCTCCATCCTGCCGGGCTGGAGCGGCATCAACCCCGCCGACGAGCTCTCCGGCCGGCTCGGAGTGCCCGTGCACGTCGACAACGACGCCAACCTCGGCGCGCTCGGCGAGCTCGTCTGGGGCGGCGGCCGGGGAGTGAAGGACCTGGCGTACATCAAGGTGGCCAGCGGCGTCGGCGCCGGTCTCGTCATCGACGGACGGGTCTACCGGGGCCCCGGCGGCACCGCCGGCGAGATCGGGCACATCACCCTCGACGAGTCCGGCCCCGTCTGCCGCTGCGGCAACCGCGGCTGCCTGGAGACCTTCACCGCCGCACGGTACGTGCTCCCGCTGCTGCAGCCCAGCCACGGCACCGACCTGACCATGGAGAGGGTCGTCCAACTGGCCCGGGAGGGCGATCCCGGCTGCCGTCGGGTGATCGCCGACGTCGGGCGCCACATCGGCAGCGGCGTCGCCAACCTCTGCAACCTCCTCAACCCCAGTCGGGTGGTGCTCGGCGGCGACCTCGCCGAGGCCGGAGAGCTGGTCCTCACGCCCATCAGGGACTCCGTCGCCCGCTATGCGATCCCCAGTGCGGCCAGGCAGCTCTCCCTCGCCCCGGGGGCGCTGGGCGGGCGCGCCGAGGTGCTCGGCGCACTGGCCCTCGTGCTGAGCGAAATGGGCGATTCGACCCTGTTGGAGAGTGCATTGCCCGCGACCGCGCCCAGCTCGCGTCTTGCCTTCACTTAGATAACGAACACCGTCGTTGTCATCTCGTTAAGAATTTACTTCTTGACGTCAACGTTGCAGCCGAGTTGACTTCGTGCCACCTCGGCCGCAACGTCGCGGCCTCGTCAGGGAGGCAACCCCACATGAACGCAGTGACGCGTCGCGCCGTCATAGCCACGGCCGCGGTCTCGATGGCCCTCTCGCTCGCCGCCTGCGGCCAGGCCGGCGGCGGCGACAGCGAAGACAAGGGCAGCTCGACGAAGATCGGTCTGCTCCTGCCGGAGAACAAGACCTCGCGCTACGAAGCCCTGGACAAGCCGCAGTTCGAGAGCGCCGTCATGGACGCCTGTGACGACTGCGAGGTCGTCTACAACAACGCCGTCTCCGACGTCGTGAAGCAGAAGCAGCAGTTCGACCAGCTCATCGCCGACGGCGTCAGGGTCATCGCCCTCGACCCGGTGGACGCGGCCAAGGCAGCCGGCTGGGTCAAGGACGCGAAGGCCAAGGGCGTCAAGGTCATCGCGTACGACCGTGCCGTCGAGGGCGCCGACGCCTACGTCAGCCACGACAACAACAAGGTCGGCGAGCTCCAGGGCCAGGCCCTGCTGGCCGCGCTCGGCGCGAAGGCCGCCACCGCCAACGTGGTGATGATCAACGGCGACGAGAAGGACCCGAACGCCGGCCTCTTCAAGAAGGGCGCCCACAGCGCCCTGGACGGCAAGGTCGGCAAGATCGCCTACGAGGCCTCCGGTGAGTGGGACCCGAAGGTCGCGGGCGAGAAGATGTCCGCCGCCATCTCCTCGGTCGGCAAGGACAAGATCGGCGCCGTCTACTCGGCGAACGACGGCATGGCCGGCGGCATCATCACCTCCCTGGAGAACGCCGGCATCAAGGGCATTCCGGTCGGCGGTCAGGACGCCGAGGTCGCGGGCATCCAGCGGATCATCGCCGGCAGCCAGACCTTCACCATCTACAAGTCGCCGCTCCAGCTGGCCCCCGAGGCCGCCAAGTTCGCGGTCAACCTGCTCAAGGGCAAGGAGCTCGGCGCCCAGGGCGAGACCGACGGCGTGCCGTCCACGCTCTTCGCGCCGGTCGTGGTCGACAAGGCCAACATCCAGTCCACCGTCGTCGCGGACGGCATCTACCGGGTCGCCGACCTCTGCACGGCGGACCTCGCCGCCAAGTGCACCGAGCTGGGCATCAAGTAACCCGGCCCGCCCCGGCCGGGCCCCGAGCGGGCCCGGCGCCACGGATCCCGGAGCGAGTCGCCCCTCTCGGCGGGCGCCGCCCGACCTTGCGTACAGAGGGTGAAGACCCTCGGTAACCCAGGTCGGCGCACGGCCCAGGGATCCGCCCCCCCAGCCCGTCCGGTCCCCGGCCGACCCAGACCCCGCTGTCGGTCCGGGGGCCGGACGAGCCCAGCCCCCCCTCGAACTTTGGCGCTGCACCGGCGGCGCGACATGCCGCCGCCCGCGGGCGGCGAAGGAGTTGGTTCACGTGTCCCAGACGCCCGTGTTGGCGTTGCGCGGGATCTTCAAGCGATTCGGAGCGGTCCAGGTCCTCTCCGGTGTCGACCTCGAAGTCCACGCAGGAGAGGTCGTCGCCCTCGTCGGCGACAACGGAGCGGGAAAGTCCACGCTGGTCAAGACGATCGCCGGTGTGCACCCCATCGACGAGGGCGTCATCGAGTGGGAGGGCGAGCGGGTCGAGATCCAGCGCCCGCACGACTCCCAGAACCTCGGTGTCGCGACCGTCTACCAGGACCTCGCGCTCTGCGACAACCTCGACGTCGTCGCCAACCTGTTCCTCGGCCGCGAGATCAAGAAGGGCGGCGTCCTCGACGAGGTCGCCATGGAGAAGCGGGCCAAGGACCTGCTCTCCACGCTGTCCATCCGCATCCCCAGCGTCCGCATCCCCGTCGCCGCCCTCTCCGGTGGCCAGCGCCAGGTCGTCGCCATCGCCCGCGCCCTGGTTGGCAACCCCAAGATCGTGATCCTGGACGAGCCGACCGCCGCGCTCGGCGTCGAGCAGACCGCGCAGGTCCTCGACCTGGTCGAGCGGCTGCGCGAACAGGGCCTCGGCGTCATCCTCATCAGCCACAACATGGCCGATGTGAAGGCCGTCGCCGACACCGTGGCCGTGCTCCGCCTGGGCCGCAACAACGGCACCTTCCCGGTGGCCACCACCACGCACGAAGAGATCATCGCCGCGATCACCGGTGCCACGGACAACGCCGTGACCCGCCGCCAGGCCCGCAACGCGGAGGTAGCGAAGTGAGCACGACCCCCCGTACCTCCGAGGACACCGTGCCGGAGCCCCGTGCGGAGGAGGCGGCGGCGAGCGCGATCCCCGCGGTCGACCCCCGCCTCCTCGTCCGGGAGCAGGGCTTCAAGGGCTACGTCGACGAGTTCAAGCGCAAGATCCGCTCCGGCGAGATCGGCTCGCTGCCCGTGGTCGTCGGCCTGATCGTCATCGGAATCGTCTTCCAGGCCCTCACCGGCAACTTCATCACCTCGTACAACCTCGACCAGATCACGCTGTACGCGGTCGGCCCCGGCATCATGGCCGTCGGCATCGTCTTCGTCCTGCTGCTCGGCGAGATCGACCTCGCCGTCGGTTCCGTGGCCGGTCTGGCCGGCTCGGTCTGGGGGGTCCTCGGCACGGACATGCCGGACTCCCTCGCCATCCTCCTCGGCATCCTGTCCGGCACCCTGATCGGCGCCTTCCACGGCATGGTGTTCGCCAAGATCGGCGTGCCCGCCTTCGTCGTCACCCTCGCCGGCTTCCTCGGTTGGGCCGGTCTGCAGACCTGGGTGATGGGCTCCCGGTCGACCATTCCGACCCCGATCGGCAGCTTCGTCGCCGATCTCACCAAGTACTACTTCTCCGACGTCGCCGCCGCGTACGGCCTCGCCGTGGTCGTGATCGCCGCCTTCTACCTCGCCCAGCTGCGCGAGGCCCGCCGCCGCAAGGCCGCCGAGCTGCCGCACCGCCCGCAGAGCGAGATCGTCCTGCGCACCGCGGTCCTCGCGGTCCTGGTCCTCGTGGCCGCCTACGGCTTCAACCAGGAGCAGGGCCTGCCGCTCTCCCTGGTGATCTTCCTGGCGATCCTGCTGATCACCGACTTCGTCCTGCGCCGCACCACCTACGGCCGTCAGGTCTTCGCCGTCGGCGGCGGCATCGAGGCCGCCCGCCGCGCGGGCATCAACGTGTCGTGGATCCGGATCTCGGTGTTCATGGTCTCCGGCACCCTCGGCGCCATCGGCGGCCTCTTCCTCGCCTCCGCGACCGGCGGCGCCGACCGCTCCCTCGGCGGCGGCAACCAGCTGATGATGTGCATCGCCGCGGCGGTCATCGGCGGCACGTCCCTGTTCGGCGGACGCGGCAAGGTCTGGTCGGCCCTCCTCGGCATCCTGGTCATCCAGTCGATCGTCCAGGGCCTCAACCAGCTCAACCTGTCCTCGAACGCGATCCAGTACATGATCACTGGTGCGGTCCTGCTCATCGCGGTGATCATCGACTCGGTCTCCCGCCGCACGCAGAAGACCGCGGGCCGCGCCTAGCGCCCTCCCGCGCGCGTAACGCTCGCCACACCCGCCCGGCGCCGTGCAACCGGCGCCGGGCACCCTTGCGTCCGGAACGGTGCCCCACCTCGGACGGAGCCGTGTGGATCAGCGGCCCGTCGACCATGAGGGTGAGCCCTCATCCCCGGCCCGATGCCCACGATCCAAGACGGAACATTAGACTCGACAAATCGGCAAGCTCGACCAGCTCAAAGCAAGGAGGCACGGGTGGCTCTGCTGACCCGTATCAGGGGACCGCGAGATCTGGACCGGCTCTCCCCGGAACAGCTGGACCAGCTGGCCGACGAGATCAGGACGTTCCTCGTGGACGCCGTCTCCAAGACCGGCGGTCACCTCGGTCCCAATCTCGGCGTGGTCGAGTTGACCATCGCCCTGCACCGGGTGTTCGACTCCCCGAAGGACAAGGTCCTCTGGGACACCGGCCACCAGAGCTACGTCCACAAGCTCCTCACCGGGCGCCAGGACTTCTCGAAGCTCAAGATGAAGGGCGGCCTCTCCGGCTACCCCTCGCAGGCCGAGTCCGAGCACGACGTCATCGAGAACTCGCACGCCTCCACCGTCCTCGGCTGGGCCGACGGACTGGCCAAGGCGAACGAGGTCCTGAAGAAGGACGACCACGTCGTCGCCGTCATCGGCGACGGCGCGCTCACCGGCGGCATGGCCTGGGAGGCGCTGAACAACATCGCCGCCGCCAAGGACCGTCCGCTCGTCATCGTCGTCAACGACAACGAGCGCTCCTACGCGCCCACCATCGGCGGCCTCGCCAACCACCTGGCCACCCTGCGCACCACCGACGGCTACGAGCGCTTCCTCGCCCGCGGCAAGGACATCCTGGAGCGCACCCCGGTCGTCGGGAAGCCGCTCTACGAGACCCTGCACGGCGCCAAGAAGGGCCTCAAGGACTTCATCGCCCCCCAGGGCATGTTCGAGGACCTCGGCCTGAAGTACGTCGGCCCCATCGACGGCCACGACATCGAGGCCCTGGAGTCCGCGCTCACCCGGGCCAAGCGCTTCGGCGGCCCGGTGATCGTCCACTGCCTCACCGAGAAGGGCCGCGGCTACCAGCCCGCCCTCCAGGACGAGGCCGACCGCTTCCACGCGGTCGGCAAGATCCACCCGGACACCGGTCTGCCCATCGCCTCCTCCGGAGCCGACTGGACCAGCGTCTTCGGCGAGGAGATGGTCGCGCTCGGCAAGGAGCGCGAGGACGTCGTCGCGATCACCGCGGCCATGCTCCAGCCGGTGGGCCTCGACAAGTTCGCCAAGGCCTTCCCCGAGCGGGTCTTCGACGTCGGCATCGCCGAGCAGCACGGCGCGGTCTCCGCGGCCGGCCTCGCCACCGGCGGCCTCCACCCCGTCTTCGCGGTCTACGCCACCTTCCTCAACCGCGCCTTCGACCAGGTCCTGATGGACGTTGCCCTGCACAAGTGCGGTGTCACCTTCGTCCTCGACCGGGCCGGCATCACCGGCACCGACGGCGCCTCCCACAACGGCATGTGGGACATGTCGATCCTCCAGGTCGTCCCCGGCCTGCGGCTCGCCGCCCCGCGCGACGCCGACCAGGTCCGTGCCCAGCTCCGCGAGGCGGTCCAGGTCACCGACGCCCCGACCGTGGTCCGCTTCTCCAAGGGTGCGGTCGGCCCGGCGGTCCCCGCCCTGCGGCGGATCGGCGGCATGGACCTGCTCCGGGAGGCGGGCGCCGAGCGGCCTGACGTCCTCCTGGTCTCGGTGGGGGCCCTCGCCCCGATGTGCCTGGAGATCGCGGACCTCCTCGACCGGCAGGGGATCTCCACCACCGTCGTCGACCCCCGCTGGGTCAAGCCCGTCGACGAGGCCCTCGCGCCGCTCGCCGAGCGCCACCGGGTCGTCGTCACCGTCGAGGACAACAGCCGGGTCGGCGGTGTCGGCTCCGCGGTCGCCCAGGCGTTGCGCGACGCCGGCGTGGACGTTCCGCTGAGGGACTTCGGCATTCCGCCGCGCTTCCTCGACCACGCCTCCCGCGGTGAGGTCCTGGCCGAGATCGGGTTGACCGCCCCGGACATCGCCCGTCAGGTCACCGGCCTCGTCTCGCGGCTCGACGGAAGGTTCGAGAGCAGCACCCAGGCCGTGGAGCCCGCCCGCGACTGACGGGGTGCCTCACCCGGCGTCACCCTTGGGCCGGTCGGCTCACTCTTCGGAGTGCCGGCCGGCCCTTTCGCGTGCATTCTGACCACAGGGCGGGCAGCCCCATGGCAGGGAGGTACGAAAGGTGAGTACGGACCAGCAGCCACGCGCCAAATCCGGCGTCTTCCGGACCAAGACGGTCGAACAGTCGATCCGCGACACGGAAGAGCCCGAGCACGCGCTCAAGAAGTCCCTGTCCGCCTGGGACCTGACGGTCTTCGGCGTCGGAGTCATCATCGGCACCGGCATCTTCGTCCTCACCGGCAAGGTGGCCAAGGAGAACGCCGGACCGGCCACCGCCCTCGCCTTCGTCGCTGCCGGCATCGTCTGCGCCCTCGCCGCCCTGTGCTACGCCGAATTCGCTTCGACGGTGCCGGTGGCCGGATCGGCGTACACCTTCGCCTACGCCTCGATCGGTGAGCTGCCCGCCTGGATCATCGGCTGGGACCTGGTCCTGGAGTTCGCCCTCGGCACGGCGGTGGTCGCCGTCGGCTGGTCCGGCTACGTCAGATCCCTGATGGACAACATCGGCTGGCACCTGCCCGCGTGGTGGGAAGGACCCGATGCCCCGGGCGGCACCTTCGACGTCCTGGCCTTCCTGCTGGTCCTGGTACTGACCGCCGTCCTCGTCCTCGGCATGAAGCTCTCGGCCCGGATCACCGCCCTCGTCGTCGCCATCAAGGTGACCGTCGTCATGATCGTGATCGTCGCCGGACTGTTCTTCATCGTCGGTGACAACTACAAGCCCTTCATCCCGCCGGCCGTGCGCCCCGAGGGCGGCACCGACGGCTGGAACTCCCCCCTCGTCCAACTGATCTTCGGCTACGAGCCCACCAACTTCGGCGTCATGGGCATCTTCACCGCCGCCTCCGTGGTCTTCTTCGCCTTCATCGGCTTCGACGTGGTGGCCACCGCCGCCGAGGAGACCAAGCTGCCGCAGCGGGACATGCCCCGGGGCATCCTCGGCTCGCTCCTCATCTGCACCGTGCTCTACGTGGCGGTCGCCCTGGTCGTCACCGGCATGCAGCACTACACCGAGCTGTCCGTGAGCGCCCCGCTCGCGGACGCCTTCAAAGCCGCCGGACACCCGTTCTATGCCGGCGTGATCAGCTTCGGTGCCGCGGTCGGCCTCACCACGGTCTGCCTGATCCTGCTGCTCGGCCAGACCCGCGTCTTCTTCGCGATGAGCCGAGACGGCCTGCTGCCGCGCTTCTTCTCCGTCACGCACCCGCGGTACAAGACCCCGTACCGGCCCACCATCCTGCTCGGCGTCATCATCGCGATCGTCGCCGGCTTCACCAGCATCAACGAGCTCGCGACCCTGGTGAACATCGGCACGCTCTTCGCCTTCGTCGTCGTCGCAGCCGGCGTCATGGTGCTCCGTCGCACCCGCCCCGACCTCCCGCGGGCCTTCCGCACCCCGTGGGTGCCCGTGCTGCCGATCCTCTCCATCGCCGCCTCCTTCTGGCTGATGTTGAACCTGCCGGGGGAGACCTGGTTCCGCTTCGCCGTCTGGATGCTGATCGGCTTCGTCGTGTACTTCCTGTACGGGCGCCGTCACAGTCGGCTCGGTCAGCAGGGCCGGGAGGCACGCTACTGAGGGGAGAACCCGAAGGCGCGGCGGAGAGCGCACGGGAGGGCGACTACAGTCGGCTCGTACCCGAACTGCTCCCGACGACCGGAGTGCTGGATCCCCCCATGGCGAATCGATCCCAGTCCCCCACCGACCGTTCCCACGGCCCCGCCCCCGTGCTCCAGGGCAGCTGGCTGACCAGAGGGGCGGAGGGCCGGTTCAGCGCCTATCTGCCCAGGGGCGGCGAGGTGGTGCGCTGGACCGAGGAACCAGGCGGGGGCTGGAGCGGCCCCGTCTCGCTGGGCGGCGAAGGGCTGACCCCCTTCCTCGCCGTCGGCCAGGGAGCCGACCGTTACGTCCACCTGGTCGGCCTCCGCCCGACGGCCGGCGGCGAAGGGCACGTCGAACTGGTGCACGCCGTCCAGTTCCAGACCGGCCGTCCGGCCGCTCCCTGGCGCTCCCTGGGGCACTCGAACGGCAAGGGCCCCTGGACCGGCAACCCGGCGGTCGCGGTGGACGCCCAGGGCCGCGTCCACGTCTTCATGAGGAACGGGGGGGGCGGCATCAGCGTCCGCGCCCAGAAGGACGTCGGCGGCTGGCACCCCTGGTGGGACCTGCTCGGTTCCAAGACGGATCCCCTGCCCGTCGCCGTCACCAACGGCTCGGGTCTCGTCGAGCTCTACAGTTCGCACGCCAAGGGCCTCGTCCGCTACGTGCAGCGCGAAGCCGGGGCCAAGCCGATCCGCGAGGAGTTGCTGCCCGCCTCGGTGACCATGGGCACCCTGGCCGCCGTAACCGGTCCTTCCGGACACGTGACGCTCTTCTACCTCGACCAGGAAGGCCAGGTCATGTCCTGGTCGCCGGAGCGTTCGTTGCCCCCCACCGCCCTCGGCAAGGCGGCCGGCGGCGGACGCCTGTTCGCCGCCAACTGCCTCATCGGCGGCTCCGACCACACGGTCCTCGCCCAGCAGTCCGAGGACGGCCGGCTCGCGCTCGCCATCCATCCCAGCGAGCAGGAAGCGGAGGGACTGACCTGGGTGGAGACCGGGGAGCGGCACGGCACCCTGGACGCCGTCCTCACCCGGGGCCCCGACGGCGGTCTGGTCACGATGGCGACGGCCGAGGGACGGACCCCCCTCACGGCCCGTCAGAAGGCGGCGAGCGAGGGGCTGCTCCTCGAAGGCTGGCGCTCCATAGGGTGAGCCCACCCCCGTCCCGCACCACGCGGAAGGCCCCGGCACCTCAAGGTGCCGGGGCCTTCCGCGTGTGCCCCGGGGGGCGTGCGGCCGGGCGTTACGCCGGGACGCTCGCCAGGCCCTGGGCCAGGAAGCGCTTCCCGTTGACGCGCTCGGAGACGCCCTCGCGGTCCAGGTACGGCGTGATGCCGCCCAGGTGGAAGGGCCAGCCGGCGCCGGTGATCAGGCAGAGGTCGATGTCCTGCGCCTCGGCGACGACACCCTCCTCCAGCATCAGGCCGATCTCCTGCGCCACCGCGTCCAGGACGCGGTCACGGACCTGCTCCTCGGTCAGGACGACGTCGCCCTGGACGAGGAGGGCGGCGACCTCCGGGTCGAGCTCCGGCTTGAAGCCGTTCTCGGCGTTGTAGACGTAGAAGCCGCGCTTGCCGGCCTCGACGACCGCCTTCAGGTTGGGGGAGACCTTGAAGCGCTCGGGGAAGGCGCGGTTCAGGGTCTCGGAGACGTGCAGACCGATCGCCGGGCCGACGAGCTCCAGGAGCACCAGCGGCGACATCGGCAGACCGAGCGGCTCGACGCCCTTCTCGGCGACGGCGACCGGGGTGCCCTCGTCGATGACGTTCTGGATCTCGCCCATGAAGCGGGTCAGGATGCGGTTCACGACGAACGCCGGGGCGTCCTTGGTGAGGACCGCGGTCTTCTTCAGCTTCTTGGCGACGCCGAAGGCGGTGGCCAGCGAGGCGTCGTCGGTCTTCTCGCCGCGGACGATCTCCAGGAGCGGGAGGACCGCGACCGGGTTGAAGAAGTGGAAGCCGACCACGCGCTCCGGGTGCTGGAGCTTGGAGGCCATCTCCGAGACGGACAGCGAGGAGGTGTTGGTGGCGAGGACCGCGTGCGCCGGAGCGACCGCCTCGACCTCGGCGAACACCTTCTGCTTGACGGACATCTCCTCGAACACGGCCTCGATGATGAAGTCCGCGTCCGCGAAGCCCTCGGCCTTGTCGAGGACGCCGGAGACCAGGCCCTTGAGGCGGTTGGCCTTGTCCTGGTTGATCCGGCCCTTGCCGAGCAGCTTCTCGATCTCGCCGTGGACGTAGCCCACGCCCTTGTCGATGCGCTCCTGGTCGATGTCGGTCAGGACGACCGGCACCTCCAGGCGGCGCAGGAAGAGCAGGGCCAGCTGGGAGGCCATCAGACCGGCGCCGACGACGCCGACCTTGGTGACCGGGCGGGCCAGCGACTTGTCCGGGGCGCCGGCGGGGCGCTTGCCGCGCTTCTGCACCAGGTTGAAGGCGTAGATGCCGGAGCGCAGCTCGCCGCCCATGATCAGGTCCGCGAGGGCCTGGTCCTCGGCGTCGAATCCCTTCTGCAGGTCCCCGTCCTTGGCGGCCGCGATGATGTCGAGGGCGCGGTAGGCGGCGGGGGCGGCACCGTGCACCTTGGAGTCGGCGATCGCACGGCCCTTGGCGACGGCCTGGTCCCAGGCCTCTCCGCGGTCGACCTCGGGACGCTCGACCGTGAGGTCGCCCTTGAGGACGGACGCGGTCCACAGCAGGGACTGCTCCAGGAAGTCGGCGCCCTCGAAGATCGCGTCGGCGATGCCGAGCTCGAAGACCTGCTTGCCCTTGAGCTGGCGGTTCTGGTTCAGCGAGTTCTCGATGATGACCGAGACGGCCTTCTCGGCGCCGATCAGGTTCGGGAGGATCGCGCAGCCGCCCCATCCGGGCACCAGGCCGAGGAAGACCTCGGGCAGCGAGAAGGCCGGCAGGGCCTTCGACACGGTGCGGTAGGAGCAGTGCAGACCGACCTCGACGCCGCCGCCCATGGCCGCGCCGTTGTAGTACGCGAAGGTGGGCACGGCGAGCGCGGACAGGCGCTTGAAGACGTCGTGGCCGCCCTTGCCGATGGCGAGCGCCTCGTCGTGCTTCTTCAGCAGTTCGACGCCCTTGAGGTCGGCGCCGACGGCGAAGATGAACGGCTTGCCGGTGAGGCCGACGCCGACGATCTCACCGTTGGCGGCCTCCGCCTCGACCTGGTCGATCGCCGCGTTCAGGTGGGCGAGGGACTGCGGACCGAAGGTGGTCGGCTTGGTGTGGTCGAAGCCGTTGTCCAGCGTGATCAGCGCGAACCGACCCGCACCCGCGGGGAGGTCGAAGTGCCGTACGTGGGCGCTGGTGACGACCTCGTCCGGGAAGAGCTCGGCGGCGCCCTTCAGAAGCTCTGCGGTGGTGCTCACTTGCTGCCTCCGGCGTCCTTGTGGTTCGGGTTCTCCCAGATGACCGTGGCGCCCATGCCGAAGCCGACGCACATGGTGGTGAGGCCGTAGCGGACCTCCGGCTGCTCCTCGAACTGGCGGGCCAGCTGCGTCATCAGACGGACGCCGGAGGAAGCGAGCGGGTGGCCGTAGGCGATGGCGCCGCCGTACTGGTTGACGCGGGCGTCGTCGTCGGCGATGCCGTAGTGCTCCAGGAAGGCGAGGACCTGGACCGCGAAGGCCTCGTTGATCTCGAAGAGGCCGATGTCCTCGATGGACAGGCCGGCCTTGGCGAGGGCCTTCTCGGTCGCCGGGATCGGACCGTAGCCCATGACCTCGGGCTCGACGCCGGCGAAGGCGTACGAGACGAGGCGCATCTTGACCGGGAGGCCGTTCTCGCGGGCGAAGTCCTCGGAGGCGATGACCGAGGCGGTGGCGCCGTCGTTGAGGCCGGCCGCGTTGCCCGCGGTGACGTTGCCGTGGACGCGGAACGGCGTCTTCAGGTTGGCGAGCGACTCCAGGGTGGTGCCCGGGCGCATCGGCTCGTCGGCGGTGACCAGGCCCCAGCCGGTCTCCCCGGCCTCGGGGGAGGTGCGGCGGACCGAGATCGGCACGAGGTCCTGCTGGATCTTGCCGCCGGCGTACGCCTTGGCGGCCTTCTCCTGGGAGCGCACGGCGTATTCGTCGGCGCGCTGCTTGGTGATGCTGGGGTACCGGTCGTGCAGGTTCTCGGCGGTCATGCCCATGAAGAGGGCGGACTCGTCGACGAGCTTCTCCGACACGAAGCGCGGGTTGGGGTCGACGCCCTCGCCCATGGGGTGGCGGCCCATGTGCTCGACGCCACCGGCGATGACGGCGTCGTACGCGCCGAAGGCGATCGAGCCGGCCACCGAGGTGACGGCGGTCAGCGCGCCGGCGCACATGCGGTCGATGGAGTAACCCGGCACCGACTGCGGCAGGCCGGCGAGGATGCCGGCCGTGCGGCCGAGCGTCAGACCCTGGTCGCCGATCTGGGTGGTCGCGGCGATGGCGACCTCGTCGATCTTCGCGGGGTCGAGGCCCGGGTTGCGGCGCAGCAGCTCCCGGATGGCCTTCACGACGAGGTCGTCGGCGCGGGTCTCGTGGTAGATGCCCTTCGGGCCCGCCTTGCCGAACGGGGTGCGGACGCCGTCGACGAAGACGACGTCCCTGACGGTACGAGGCACGATGGCTCTCCTCCAGGGTGCGGGATGGCACTGCTGCGGCACACGCCTAAGCGTGCGCTTGCTCCCCCCATGCTACTTGTGAGTAACCAGGCTGCCCAGTCCTTGCGGAGCAAGCGGCGAAGGTCACACCCCGCGTCATCCGATCGGGGGCTTCGCGCGCCGGGTCCGAGCCGCGGCGCGACGGAGCCCCCGGTGCCCTCGGGGGCAATCGGGGGCTCTTCCCGCGAAAGCTCACGCCGTCGCGGACAGCGCCTTCACGAGCAGCGGGGTCACCAGTTCGACCTGCCAGGGGCGGGCGCCGTGACCCGTGAGGGTGGCGGCCACGGTCGCGGCGTCCGCCGGCGACGGCGGCTCCCAGCAGACCCGACGGACGGTGTCCGGGGTGATCAGGTTCTCCTGGGGGAGGTTCAGTTCCTCCGCGAGCGTCGAAACCGCCGCGCGTGCCGCCGACAGGCGGGCCGCCGCGACCGGGTCCTTGTCCGCCCAGGCGCGCGGCGGGGGCGGGCCGGCAACCTGCTGGCCCGGCTGGGGCAGCTCGCTCTCCGGGAGGGCCCGGGCCCGGTCCACCGCGGCCTGCCACTGCTCCAGCTGGCGGCGCCCCATCCGGTTGCCGAAGCCGGGCAGCGCGGTGAGCGCGGTCGTGTTCAGCGGCACCGCGAGTGCCGCTTCCACGATGGCCGCGTCGCTCAGCACCTTGCCGGGAGAGACGTCACGCCGCTGGGCGACCCGGTCCCGGGCCGTCCACAGCTCCCGCACGACCGCCATCTGACGGCGGCGGCGCACCTTGTGCATGCCGGAGGTCCGGCGCCACGGGTCCTTGCGCGGCGGGGCGGGCGGGGCCGAGGCGATGGCGTCGAACTCCTGGTGTGCCCACTCCAGCTTGCCCTGCCGGTCGAGCTCCTTCTCCAGCGCGTCCCGCAGGTCCACCAGGAGCTCGACGTCCAGGGCCGCGTACCGCAGCCAGGGCTCGGGCAGCGGGCGGGTGGACCAGTCGACGGCCGAGTGTCCCTTCTCCAGGGCGTAGCCGAGGACGGACTCGACCATCGCGCCGAGGCCGACCCGAGGGAAGCCCGCGAGCCGTCCCGCGAGTTCGGTGTCGAAGAGCGAACCGGGGCGCATGCCTATGTCGCGCAGACAGGGGAGGTCCTGGGTGGCCGCGTGCAGGATCCATTCGGTTCCGGCGAGCGCCTCGTCGAGACCCGAGAGGTCGGGGCAGCCGACGGGGTCGATCAGTGCGGTGCCCGCGCCTTCGCGGCGGAGCTGGACGAGGTAGGCCCGCTGGCCGTAGCGGTAGCCGGAGGCCCGCTCGGCATCCACGGCCACGGGGCCGCTTCCGGCGGCGAAGGCGGCGATCACCTCGGCGAGGGCGTCGTCGGTCTCGACGACGGGCGGAATCCCCTCCCGGGGCTCCAGCAACGGGATCGGAAGCCCATTCGCAGGGACGTCGTCGTCCGGGGGGCCGCCCCCGGTGGTGCGCAGTGCGGTGTCTGCTGCGGTCTCTTGGGCGTCGGTCACGTGTCAAGGGTATCGGTGAACGGCAAGCGCCTGTCGACGGAACGTTCCGTCGACAGGCGCTCGATTCGTCTTGTGCCGAATGTCAGTGGATGATCCCCGTTCGCAGGGCGACGGCCACCATGCCGGCGCGGTCCCCGGTGCCCAGCTTGCGGGCGATGCGGGCGAGGTGGCTCTTGACGGTCAGGGCGGACAGGCCCATGGAGACGCCGATCGCCTTATTCGACTGGCCCTCCGCCACCAGTCGCAGCACTTCGACCTCACGGCCGGAGAGCTCGCGGTAGCCGCCCGGGTGGCTCGGGGCACCCGGGGGGCGACGGTGGCCGAGCCGGGCCGCCGCCGCGCCGATGGGGGCGGCGCCGGGACGGGTCGGATGGCCGATGTTGGTTCGGGTGCCGGTGACGACGTAGCCCTTCACGCCGCCCGCCAGGGCGTTGCGCACGGCGCCGATGTCATCGGCGGCCGAGAGGGCGAGGCCGTTGGGCCAGCCCGCGGCGCGGGTCTCGGACAGCAGGGTCAGACCACTGCCGTCGGGCAGGTGGACGTCGGCAACGCAGATGTCGCGCGGGTTGCCGACGCGGGGACGGGCCTCCGCGATGGACGACGCCTCGATCACGTCGCGCACTCCGAGGGCCCACAGGTGGCGGGTGACGGTGGAGCGGACGCGTGGGTCGGCCACGACGACCATGGCCGTCGGCTTGTTCGGGCGGTAGGCGACCAGGCTTGCGGGCTGCTCGAGGAGAACGGACACCAGGCCTCCTGGGGGAAGGGTGCGGGACGGAGCCGGCTCGGGGAAGAAGCCGGGGGCGAACCCGTGCTCTGAAGGGGTCATTGACTCCTTCGGCAGCTGGGCCGCCCGCCTTTAGGGAAAGATCACGATTTGGTGAGTAACAATTAGGGCAATTCGGATGAGTGATCGATCATCCTACGAGCGGGCCCCGTCCCGTCACCCCCACGGGGGACCCCGCACACGGGGCCCGGTCCCCGCGCCGCCCCGTGGACGAGGACCCGCGCGCCGACCCCGTTGAAGCGTCCGTGCTCCGCCCCCGCCGAAGCGTCCGCGCCCCGGCCCCTTCCGGAACCCGTGGCCCCGGGGCCCTCCGGGGGCCTTCCCGTCCCGCGGGCGGGGCTCAGGCCCCTTGCGGTCCCCGTCGTTGGGGCAGCGAGACGACCCCCGCTCCCGTCACCGTCCCCGCCCCCGGAGCACCCGGTGCGGGGGGCAGCCCCGCGATCTGACAGAGCAGGTCGCACCAAGCCGCGAGGTGCGCCGCCGTGTCCGGAACCCCGCCCGGGCCCTCCCGCGGCGTCCAGGACGCCCGGATCTCGATCTGGGTGGCCGGTCTGCGGTCCGCGAGGCCGCCGAAGTAGTGCGAGCCGGCCATCGTCACGGTCCCGCTGGCCTCCCCGTAGGACAGTCCCCGGGCCTCCAGGGCCCCGGTCAACCAGGACCAGCACACCTCGGGCAGCAGCGGGTCCGAGGCCATCTCAGGCTCCAGTTCCGCCCGGACCAGTGTCACCAGACGGAACGTGCCCTTCCAGGCCTCGTGCCCGTCCGGATCGTGCAGCAGGACGAGCCGCCCGTCCGCCAGGTCCTCCTCGCCGTCCACGACGGCCGCCTCCACCGCGTAGGCGTAAGGGGCGAGCCGCTGCGGCGGCCTGGTCGGGTCGATTTCGATCTCGGGCCGCAGCCTCGCCGAACGCAAGGCGTCCACCGCCCGCCGGAAGGCGGGCGGCGTCGGGTTCGTCTCCCTACTGTCCGCCGTTTGGTCCGTCCCTCGGTCGCCGTCGGAATGATCGGAAAAATGTCCCTGAGCCGCAGCCATGCCGGGAAGAGTAGGCGGAACGGGGCCTTCGTGCAGGGAGGGACACCCGGCCCGGACGAGCGGCTTCTCGTCACATGCGAAGATTCTGGGCGTGAGTGCCATCGACCTTCCCCTCACCCCAGGCTCCGCCGGGACTGGGGATGCCCCCTCGCAGGGCCAGCAGACGAAGCAGCAGTCGCGGACGCACGACTCCGCATTCCTCAAGGCGTGCCGGCGCGAACCGGTGCCGCACACCCCCGTCTGGTTCATGCGGCAGGCCGGGCGCTCCCTCCCCGAGTACCTGAAGGTCCGCGAGGGCATTCCGATGCTCGAGTCCTGCATGCGCCCCGAGCTGGTCACCGAGATCACGCTCCAGCCGGTGCGTCGGCACAAGGTTGACGCCGCCATCTACTTCAGCGACATCGTCGTCCCGCTCAAGGCCATCGGCCTCGACCTCGACATCAAGCCCGGCGTCGGCCCGGTCGTGGCCGAACCGATCCGCACCCGCGCCGACCTGGCCCGGCTGCGCGACCTCACCCCCGAAGACGTCCACTACGTCACCGAGGCCATCGGCATGCTCACCGGTGAACTGGGCGACACCCCGCTCATCGGCTTCGCCGGCGCACCCTTCACCCTCGCGAGCTACCTCGTCGAGGGCGGCCCGTCGCGCAGCCACGAGCACACCAAGGCCCTCATGTACGGCGACCCCCAGCTCTGGGCCGACCTGCTCGACCGGCTCGCCGAGATCACCTCGACCTTCCTCAAGGTCCAGATCGAGGCCGGCGCCTCCGCCGTCCAGCTCTTCGACTCCTGGGTCGGTGCCCTCGCCCCGGCCGACTACCGCCGTTCGGTGATGCCGGCTTCCGCGAAGGTCTTCGACGCGGTCGCCGGCTACGGCGTCCCGCGCATCCACTTCGGCGTCGGCACCGGTGAGCTGCTCGGTCTGATGGGCGAGGCCGGCGCGGACGTCGTCGGCGTCGACTGGCGCGTCCCGCTCGACGAGGCCGCCCGCCGCGTCGGCCCCGGCAAGGCGCTCCAGGGCAACCTGGACCCCGCCGTGCTCTTCGCCTCGCGCGAGGTCGTGGAGGCCAAGACGGACGAGGTCCTGGCCGCCGCCGAAGGGCTGGAGGGGCACGTCTTCAACCTGGGCCACGGCGTCATGCCGGCGATGGACCCGGACGCCCTGAGCCGCCTCGTCGAGTACGTCCACACCCGGACGGCCGTCTGATCCGCAGACCGGCACACACGCGACGGCGACGGCCGCCGGGGCTTCCCCGGCGGCCGTCGCCCTTCGCGTCCGAAGGCCCGGCCGGCCCCCGTTCCCGCGGTCGCGCCCTGCTCAGTCCGCCGCGCGGACCGCCGCCACCGCCTTGCGGGCCGCGATCAGGACCGGGTCCCAGACCGGTGAGAACGGCGGCGCGTACCCCAGGTCCAGAGCCGTCATCGCCTGCACCGTCATGCCCGCCGTGAGCGCCACCGCCGCGATGTCCACCCGCTTCGCCGCGCCCTCCCTCCCCACGATCTGCACCCCGAGCAACCGTCCCGTGCGGCGTTCGGCCAGCATCTTGACGGTCATCGGAGCGGCCCCCGGGTAGTAGCCCGCCCGGCTGGTCGACTCGACCGTCACCGCCACGAACCGCAGGCCCACCTCCCGGGCGTCCTTCTCGCGCAGGCCCGTCCGTGCGATCTCCAGGTCGCACACCTTGGACACCGCCGTCCCCACCACGCCGGGGAAGGTCGCGTAGTCGCCGCCCACGTTCGCCCCGATGACCTGGCCGTGCTTGTTCGCGTGCGTGCCGAGCGGCACGTGCCGCTCCCGGCCCGAGACCAGGTCCAGGACTTCCACGCAGTCGCCGCCGGCCCAGATGTTCTGCTGGCCCCGGACCCGCATCGCGAGGTCGGTGAGCAGTCCTCCGTACGCCCCGAGCGGCAGTCCCGCGGCCCGCGCGAGCGAGGTCTCCGGGACCACTCCGGTGCCGAGCACCACCACGTCCGCGGGGTGTTCGTCCGCGTCCGTCGCCACCGCACGGACCCTGCCGTCCCCGCCGGTCAGGACCTTCGTCACCGGAGCCGAGGTGACCGTCCTGATGCCGAGCCCGTCCATCGCCCGGTGCACGAGGCGCCCCATGTCCGGATCCAGGGTCGTCATCGGCTGCTCGCCCCGGGTCAGGACCGTCACCTCGTACCCCCGGTTCAGCAGGGCCTCGGCCATCTCCACCCCGATGTACCCGGCGCCCACGACGACCGCCCGCCGTCCCGGTTCGGCGGACAGCGAGTCGAGCAGCGCCTGACCGTCGTCCAGGGTCTGCACGCCGTGCACCCCGGGTGCGTCGATGCCCGGCAGCGGAGGGCGCAGCGGCCGGGCCCCGGTGGCGATCACCAGCTTGTCGAAGCCCGTCCACCCCTCCGCACCGGCTTCCAGGTCCCGGGAGCGCACCCGCTGCCCCGGGACGTCGATCTCCGTCACCTCGGTCCGCGTCCGCAGGTCGATGCCACGGGCCCGGTGCTCTTCGGGAGCGCGTGCGATCAGCTCTCCGCGCGAGGCGACGTCGCCGCCGACCCAGTACGGGATGCCGCAGGCCGAGTACGAAGAGAAGTGCCCGCGTTCGAAGGCGACGATCTCCAGTTCGTCGGGAGACCTGAGCCTGCGCGCCTGGGACGCCGCGGACATGCCCGCCGCGTCCCCACCGATGACCACCAGTCGTTCGCTCATGGGGAGAAACTACTGCTCGGGGGTTTCCCGGGGGCCGGGGGTCCGCGGAGTCTGCCGGGGCTCCGACGCCTCCGACGGCCCCGGGGCCTTCGGCGACCGGCTGACCATCGGCGCCCCGGCGGCGTTCCGCGGGACGTCCGGCAGGTCCGGCAGGTCCGGTGCGGAACCGGCGGGGCGGGCGGGGCGGGCACGGCGGGTCAGCCGGGGACGGACCAGACGGCGCCACAGGAAGAAGCCCACCAGTCCGACCGCCAGCCACGGCGCCAGGGCGGTGAACACGATCCCGATCCAGGCGGCAGCGCCCACCAGCGCGTTCCAGCCGCCGCTCAGGGCGTCCCCGAAACCGGGGCGGCCCTCCTCCCGTCCCGCCGGCGGGGGCTTCTCCTCCTCGGACAGCCGGAGGGTGATCGTCGCCAGCGTCGTCCGGTCCTTCAACGAGGCCTGCTGGGCGAGCAGTGCCTCCAGGTCCGCCTGACGGCGGCTCAGCTCGCCCTCCAGGGTGACCACGTCGGACAGCTTCTCCGCCCGGTCCATCAGCTCCCGCACCCGTGCCACGCTGGCCCGTTGGGTGGCGATCCGGCTCTCCACGTCCACCACCTGGTCGGTGACGTCCTGGGCGTCCGCCTTGCGGTCCAACAGCTTTCCGGTGCCCGCGAGGCCGGCCAGGACGGAGTCGTACCGCTCCTGCGGCACCCGCAGCACGAGCTGCGAGCTGAGGCGTGCGTCGTCCAGTCGCTCCGTCGACTCGTTCTCCACGTGCCCGCCCGCCTCCGCTGTCACCCGGCGGGCCGTGGCCAGTGCTCCTGCCGCGTCCTGCACTTCGACGGAGAGCGAGGCGGTGCGGATGACGTGCTTCTGGAGCGGCGTCTTCGCCGCGGGCTTCCCGGTGCTGCCCGGTGAACCGTCCGCCGCCTCCGGTGCACCGTCCGCGGCGCCCCGGGCCGCTTCCCCGGCGGCCGCGCCCGCCCGGGCGTCCGCGGCCACGCCCCTCTTGCCGTCCGGCGCCGTGTCCGTGGCGCCGGCACCGCAGCCGGTCAGGACCAGTGAGGCCGTCATCAGGGCCGCGGCCGTCGTTCGCGTTCTCCGCACGGGTTCCCTCCGGGTGTTGTCGATCGAATGTCCCTTGGACGTACGGAGCAACGGCCCGGGTTGCCCTCTGCGGGTAGCGATGCGGTTACGGTCCGGCATCGGAACGGGAGCGGGGAGCGATTTGAGAGAGTGGTCCCATGAACGCGGACACCACGGGACAGCAGGTCGGGCCTCACGTCGTCGTCGTCGGAGGCGGGATCGCCGGACTCGCCGCCGCACACCGGCTGGCGCTCGCCGGTCATCGGGTGACCCTCCTGGAAGCGGGCGGGCGCTTGGGCGGCAAGCTCCTCGCGGGCGAGATCGCGGGCGCACCCGTCGACCTCGGCGCCGAGTCGCTGCTCGCCCGCCGCCCCGAAGCCGTCGCCCTGGCCCGGGACGTCGGCCTCGGCGACCGGCTCCAGGCTCCCGCCACGACCACCGCGTCCGTCTGGTCCCGGGGCGAACTGATCCCCATGCCCAAGGGGCACGTCATGGGTGTGCCCGGCGACCCGACGGCCGTCGAGGGCCTCCTCTCCGCCGAGGGCGTCCGTCGGATCGGCGCGGACCTGGACCTGCCGCCGACCGAGATCGACGAGGACGTCGCCATCGGCGCGTACGTCGCCGAGCGCATGGGCCACGAGGTCGTCGACCGGCTCGTCGAGCCCCTCCTCGGCGGTGTGTACGCCGGGGACGCCCACCACATCTCGATGAAGGCCGCCGTTCCCGCGCTCTTCCATGCCGCCCGCGTCCATCCCACGCTCACCGCGGCCGTCCAGGCCGTCCAGCGGGCCGGCGCGGCGACCCCCTCCGACGCCGCGGGTGCCGCCACCGGTCTCGGCGGTGCCGTCTTCCTCGGCATCGAGGGCGGCGTCGGTACCCTTCCCGACGCGGTTGCCGATGCGATCCGCGCCGCGGGCGGCGACATCCTCATCGGGACCCCCGTGGACGCGCTGGTCCGCACCGGCGCCGCCGGCTGGCGGGTGGTGACCCGACACCGGAACCTCGACGCCGACGCCGTGGTGCTCGCCACGCCGGCCGGCAGCGCGGCCGGACTCCTCGGTGAGCACGCCCCCGACGCCGCCGCCGAGCTCGGCGCGATCGACTACGCCTCCATGGCGCTGGTCACCCTCGCCTTCCGCCGCTCCGAGCTGCCCGCCCTGCCGGGCTCCGGGTTCCTGGTGCCGCCCGTCGACGGCCACACCATCAAGGCCTCCACCTTCTCCGGCCAGAAGTGGCGCTGGGTCGCCGACGGAGACCCCGACCTGTTCGTGCTGCGCACCTCCGTGGGGCGCCACGGCGAGGAGGAGCAGGTCCGGCGGGAGGACTCCGACCTCGTCGACGCCTCCCTGAAGGACCTCGCCGCCGCCACCGGCATCGCCGCACGGCCCGTCGCCCGCGCGGTCACCCGCTGGATGGGAGGCCTGCCCCAGTACCCGGTCGGTCACCTCGCCCGGGTCGCCCGGGTGCGCGCGGCCGTCGCGGCCCTCCCCGGGGTGCGGTTGGCGGGCGCCGCGTACGAGGGCGTCGGCATCCCCGCCTGCATCGCCTCGGCCCACCGCGCGGCGGACGAGATCATCGACGGGTTCGCCGACGAGATCATCGCCACGTCGCAAAGGGAGGCCCCCGGTGCGGGGCACTCCTCGTGACGGGCGAGAATAGGCGTATGAGTGCGCCCGAAAAGATCCCGAACGCCGGTAAGAAGGCGAAGGACCTCAACGAGGTCATCCGCTACACCCTGTGGTCCGTCTTCAAGCTGCGCGACGTTCTCCCCGAGGACCGCGGCGGTTACGCCGACGAGGTCCAGGAGCTGTTCGACCAGCTCGCGGCCAAGGACATCACGGTCCGCGGCACGTACGACCTGTCCGGTCTGCGCGCCGACGCCGACGTCATGATCTGGTGGCACGCCGAGACGAGCGACGAGCTCCAGGGGGCGTACAACCTCTTCCGCCGCACCAAGCTGGGCCGTGCCCTGGAGCCGGTCTGGTCGAACATGGCGCTGCACCGCCCCGCCGAGTTCAACAAGTCGCACATCCCGGCCTTCCTGGCCGACGAGACCCCGCGCGACTACGTCTCGGTGTACCCCTTCGTGCGCTCCTACGACTGGTACCTGCTGCCCGACGAGGACCGGCGCCGGATGCTCGCCGACCACGGCAAGATGGCCCGCGGCTACCCCGACGTCCGTGCCAACACGGTCGCCTCCTTCTCCCTCGGCGACTACGAGTGGCTCCTCGCCTTCGAGGCCGACGAGCTGTACCGCATCGTCGACCTCATGCGGCACCTGCGTGCTTCCGAAGCGCGGATGCACGTCCGCGAGGAGGTCCCGTTCTTCACCGGTCGTCGCAAGAGCGTCGCCGACCTGGTGGCGGGCCTGGCCTGACGGTCCCACGAAACCCGGTGGCGCGTGCCCGGCTCCGGCCGGTCGCGCCACCCCTCGACCCGGAAGATCAGACGGCGGGCGGCACCATGGCCCGTTGCTCCAGCGACACCGGGTCCGGCTCCGGGTGCGGCGCGCTTCGTGCGCGCCGCACCGGCGTCCTTTCCGGACCTCTTCGGCAGGTCCTCAGTCCCGCAGGGCGGCACGGAGCTCCGGCTCCAGGGCCGCGGGACCGCGCACCGCGAAGGCGGTGAGCGGATCGGCGGGCGACAGCCCGGAGAGCAGCCGCTGCCCGGCGGGGGAGGCCCAGCGGGTGTACGGGTGGACCTCGATCCGCCCGATCAGCAGGCAGAGGCCCGACCCCAGCAGCGGCAGCGAGAACGCGGCGACGACCGGGGCCCGTTCGGAGCCCGGCACGAGGAGCGCTGCGATCGTCCCGAGCAGCAGGGCCGACAGGAATCCGGCGCGCACGGCCCGCATCCCCGCCTCGACCTCCCGGAGGCACTCCTCGGACACGGCGAGGCCCCGGGCGACGAGTTCCCGGGCGAGCCGCCGTACGGAATCGGCAGCGGCAACCACCGGGCGGACGGCGGGGACCGGCGACTGGCCCTCGGGACCGACGGCCTCCAGCACCGCCCGCTCCCACGCGTTCCCGGCCCCGCCCGCGTCCACCACCGTGGCCCAGCCGGTGCGGGCGAGCAGCAGCCGGTGCGCCCGGTGCATGGACACCAGCGTCAGGTCGGCGACCCGCAGCGGCCCGCCGGCGAGATAGGCCGCTTCGAGGACGGTGAGCCCGGGCCCGTCGACCGGCCCGTCGGCCGTCCCGTGCGGCCGGGCGGCGGCGAGCGCGGCGCGGCAGGCCCGCACGCAACCGGCGCCCGCCACCACGTACGCCGCCAGGAGGAGCGGAACCCAGAGCATGTCCTGGTTGTACGGGACGTCGGGCCCGCCCGCCACCCGAACGGCCGGTCAGCTACTGGAGCAGGAGCTTCCGCTGGAGCAGCTGCTGCTGCTCGAACAGGAGCTTCCGCTGGAGCAGGAGCTCCCTCCGGAACTGCCGCAGCTCGACCCGCTGCCGGAGCAGGAGCCCCCGTCGCCTCCTCCGCAGGAGCCGCTGCCCCCGCACCACTCGGTGGCCACGCCGAGCGCAGCGGCGTCCGTGGCCGAGGAGTGCGCCGTCGTGCGCCGTCCGCCGCGCCCGCCGCGGCGCGGCCGCCCGCGGAACCGGGCGGCGAGGAGTTGCTCCCGGAGTGCGGGGTCCGTCAGGACCCGCGGCCCGTGCAGGGCCACCCGAAGGGCGGGGTCCGCCATGCTCCCGTGCACCCGTCCGTAGGCGGAGGCCGCCCGCCGGCCCGCCGAAGTGAGGTGGCGGGAGCCGAGGGACCCGCACACGATGCCGGTGGTCCCCGCGACGAGCAGCACCGGCAGCACCTTGACGACGAACGGGAGCCGGAACTCCGGGTCGATCGCGAAGTCGACCGCCGTGAAGACGATCGAGACCGGGAGGAGGCAGAGCGCGGTCATTGTGAAGGCGCCGCTCCAGCGGACCGTGGTCCGCCGCGTCGCCGGGGCGACGACCAGCTTGCGCGCCGCGAGGCCGTTGCCGATCTCCTGGACCGCCGGATGCCGCATCACGGCCGCCCGCAGAAGGGGGAGGGACCCGTGCGGGGCGGCGGCCTGCTCCTGGAGCACCGCACGCTCCACCGGATCGTGCGCGGTGGACCGGACGACGGCGACGATGCCCGGGCCGCCGATCGCGAGCCTGCCGTCGGCCTGGAGGGAGACGAGGGCTGTGTCCGCGACCCTGGCGGGGCCGCCGGTCAGGAAGGCGACCTCGTAGCGGTCGTGGACGGGGCCGTCGACCCCGCGGCGCGTCCGGACGACCCGGGTGACGAGGAGGGCGATGCCGACGACGCCCGCGAGGTGGATGAGGACGATCAGGAAGCCCATGGTCATCTCCGTGCGAGTGCGTGACGTGCGGCCCGTACGAGCCGGGTGGCGCGCCCCGGCGGGCGGTTGCCGGAACGATCCTGCCACCACTCCGTGAGCAAGCGGCGTGCCGTCGGGTCCTCCGGGAGCCCGGTCAGCAGGAGGTGTGCCGCGAAGTCGAGCGCGTCGCGGCGATAGCCGCCTTCCATCGGGCGCGACCTGGCGTACGCGAGGAACGCGGGCCTGAATCCGGTGCCGAGGATCTCCGGGAGCTCCGGTGCGACCTTCGCGACCACTCCGGCCCGCTTGGCCGCGAGGGCACGGATCTGTACGCCGACCCTCCGGGTGTCGAAGCCCTCGGGCACGGGGGTGCCGGCCACCAGAGCCGACAGGAGGGCGGCCTGGGCGACGGCGAGGCGCTGGCGCGCACCCCCCTGCGGCGCCGGTACGGGCGCGGGAGCCGGTGCGGGAGCAGGCACGACCTGGGCACCCGGCATCGACCCGCCCGAGACACGGGCACCGGCACCGATGAGCAGCGGTGTCCGGTCGGCGGCCGATGGACGGGCACCCGGGTGGCGGGCGGCGCCCGCCACCCCCGGGGCCCCGCGCCGCACGCCCCTCGACGCCCTGCCGGAACGCGTGCCCGCCGTCACCGTCGCCCGGATCGCCTCCAGCTCGCCGGCCAGCTCCTCCGCGGCCGGGAAGTCCTCGTCCCGTTCGAGGAGGACCCCCGGCGGGGCTACCCGTGACACCAGGTCCGCGAGGACGTCCAGGACCGCCCCCGGCACCGGGTGCGCATGGGTGTCGTGCCAGACGCCGTCCCGCTCGACCCCACCCGCCACGTGGACGTACGCGATCGCCCCCACCGGCAGTTCGGACAGCGTCCGTGCCGGGTCCTCGCCCCGGTTGACGCGGTTGGTGTGGAGGTTGGCGACGTCGACGAGGAGCTGCACCCCCGTGCGCTCCACCAGTTCCGTCAGGAACTGCCCCTCCGTCAGTTCCTCGTCCGGCCAGGACACCAGGGCCGCGATGTTCTCCAGGGCGAGGGGGACGGGCAGCGCGTCCTGCGCGATCCGCACGTTCTCGCAGAGCACGTCGAGCGCGTCCCGGGTCCGGGGCACGGGCAGCAGGTGACCCGCTTCGAGGAGCGGGGTCGCGGTGAGCGGCCCCCCGGCCCGCACGAACGCGATGTGTTCCGTGACCAGCGGCGCGCCCAGGGCGACCGCCTTCTCCCCGAGCGCCGCGAGCCGTGCCGGATCCGGTCGGTCAGCACCGCCGAGCCCGAGCGAGACGCCGTGCGGGACGACCGTCACCCCCCGCCCGCGCAGCCGCATCAGGGAGTCGGGCAGATGGTCCGCGCAGATGTTCTCCGCGACGACCTCCACCCAGTCGATGTCGGGCAGCGCCTCCACCGCTTCCGCGATTTCGGGACGCCAGCCCATGCCGATGCCGAGTTCCGTCATGTCCCCCTCCTTCGGTCCCCAGTCCTCACCTGATGGCCCCGACGGCGACGTCCGAACCCCACGGGGCCCGCTTTCAGAGCTTCATTTGAGCTTCGGCCGTCGCTGCGGTCCCTCAGCAGCCGCCGGGCCCGGCCGCCGGTCAGGTCCGCGGCAGGCGCGGGGCGTAGCGCGGGCCCCCCTCGGACACGACCGTGCAGGAGCCGGGGGCGATCTCGGTGAAGCCGGCGTCACGGACGACCGGGAGCCCGCTCGCGGTCAGGGCCGGCCAGTCCGCGGGGGAGGCCGTGCGGACGGCCAGGGGGAAGCCGGCCTCCCGCCACGCCTTCCGGTCGGCGTCCGGCATCGCCCACCACAGCAGTTGGGCCCCGTGCCCGGTCTGCGCCATCGTCTTGCCGGCGGACATGTCCAGCTCCGGGTTGAGCCACAGCACCGCGGCCCCTTCGGGGACGGGGCCTGGGGCGGTCGGGTCGTCGAGGTCGGTGCCCGACACCTGGAGCTTGGCGAGCTCCTTGGGCCAGCCGTCGAGCGGGACCGGCGGGAAGACCCGCACCTCCGCGGCCGTGCCGGTGACCGTGATGCCCGGCAGCGTGCCCGCCCGGCGCCATTCCGCACCGCGCGCCCGGCGCACCACCTTGCGGATCCGGGCGTCCTGCCAGTCGGCCACGGCCCGTGCCCACTCGCCGTCGCCGAGGGAGCGGTCGTCGGTCAGGATCTCCAGGACGGCGCGCGCCGCGGTCTCCAGGGCGTCGGTACGGGCCGGGGGCGCGTCGCGCTCGATCCGGACGACCAGGGGCAGGACGAACTGGGGCTTTTCGTCGCGGAGATCGGTCTCTTTGCTGCTCACCCCGCAAGTCTGCCACCGGACTGACGGGGGCTCCTTGTGGGAAGCATCGGCTCCGGGCCAGGATGCCCCCCATGAAGAGCGATCTTTTTGCCGGTGAGCACCTTGCCGAGGCCGCGACCTTTCCGGGCATGTCCCTGCAGAACGCCAAGTCGGTCAAGTACGCCGTGGACGGCGAGATGCACGCCCGTCAGGGGTCGATGATCGCCTTCCGCGGCGACCTCCAGTTCGAGCGCAAGGGCCAGGGCATCGGCGGCCTGCTCAAGCGGGCCGTCACCGGCGAGGGCCTGCCGCTGATGGCCGTGCGCGGCCGGGGCGAGGCCTGGTTCGCGCACGAGGCGCAGAACTGCTTCATCGTGGAGATCGAACAGGGCGAGTCCTTCACCGTCAACGGCCGCAACGTGCTGTGCTTCGACGCCACGCTCCACTACGACATCCACACCGTGAAGGGCGCCGGCATGGTCGGCGGCGGCCTCTTCAACTCCGTCTTCACCGGCCACGGCAAGATCGCCCTGATGTGCGAGGGCAGCCCGATCATCATTCCCGTCGCTCCGCAGGCCCCGGTGCACGTCGACACCGATGCGGTCGTCGGCTGGAGCGAGCAGCTGCACACCTCCCTGCACCGCTCCCAGTCGCTCGGCTCGATGATCCGCGGTGGCTCCGGCGAGGCGGTGCAGCTCACGTTGGAGGGGCAGGGCTTCGTCATCGTCCGTCCCAGCGAGCTCACCCCGCAGAAGAGCTCCTCCCACTGAGGCGCACATGAGACTGGACCGGGTCGGACGACGACACGGGCCGCGCGGGCGCTGGGTGCTGCGGGAGGTGTCGTTGGAGCTGCCCGCTGCTGCCCTCGTCCGGGTCGTGGGCGCCAACGGCAGCGGCAAGTCCACGCTGCTCAGGCTGCTCGCCGGGATCGACGCGCCCGGCGAGGGACGTGTCACCGGCCGCCCGGACCGTACCGCCTACGTCCCCGAACGCTTTCCCGCCGCACTGCCGTTCACCGCCGTCGACTACCTGGTCCACCTCGGGCGCGTCCAGGGCCTCGACCGGGCCGCCGCACGGACCCGGGCGGGGGAGTGGCTGGAGCGCTTCGCCGTCGGCACGCATGCCGGAACGGCACTCGCCGAACTCTCCAAGGGCACCAGCCAGAAGGTCGCCGTGGCCCAGGCGCTCCTTGCGGATCCGGCGCTGTTGGTCCTCGACGAGGCCTGGACCGGGCTCGATCCCGATGCCCGCACCGTCCTGGACGCTGCCGTGCGCGAACGCCTCGCGGCGGGGGCGACGGTGGTCTTCGTCGACCACGATCCGCGCCGTCTGGAGGGCGAGGCGGACGCGGTGTACGGAGTGGTGCGGGGGCGGGTGTGCAGCGTGCCGGGAGCCCGGGACGAACCGGCCCCCGCCGCTCCCGCCCCCGGACCCCCCGTCAGCATCCGGGCCTCCGGCGGCCGGGCGCTGCCCGTGCGGCTGCCCGGCGATCCGGTGACCGCTCGGGGACCCGACGACACCACCGTCCTCACCGTGGACGCGGAGCACTCCGACGCCCTTCTGGGAGTGCTCCTCGCCGCTTCCTGGCACATCCACCACCTCGGCACCGGAGGCGTACGGGCATGACGGCGCTGCTCCGCTATCAGGCCGGTCTGCTGCTCCGCTCCCAACGCTGGCTGGCCCCGCTGCTCCTGTACGCGGCGTTCGTCGGCGTCGGCGTCCGGGCGGGTGAACCGGTCCTGGGCGCACTCGGCTTCACCGCTGCCGCCCTGCTTCCGGTGACCGCCTGGGCCGTGCGGATCTGCCTCACCCAAGAACCCTCCGCGGCCCGGAGCGTGGTCGCAGCGGCGGCCGGCCGGGCGCGCGCACACCTCGCCGCGTTCCTCGTGGGGGCCGCATGGCCGGTCCTGGTCGGTGCGGTCGCCGTCCTCGGGGTGACGGCCCTCGGCGACCGGCGCGGGGTCCCGGCCCCGGCTGCCCTCGTCACCGGGCTGCTCGCGGTGCTGACCTGCGCCTTGACGGGTGCCGCCGTCGGCGTGCTGACCTCGCGCCCCTTCCTCGGGGCCCCCGGCTGGTCGGTGACGGCCCTCGCCCTCGGTTCGCTGCTCGCGTTCGTGACCACCGGTTCCCCGGCGAAGCACGCCATGACCGCCCTGGTCGCGGGGGCCCGTGCGACGACCGCCGACCCGCCCTGGCTCGCCTGTGCGGGCGCACTGCTGCTCGCGGGGGCGACGGCGGCGCTCGCCTGCCGTGCCACGGCGCGCCTGGAGTGAGCCGGTCCGCCGTGCCGGCCGGGCCCGTGCGCCTCAGCGGCCCATGAGTTCCGAGACCTTCACGAAGCGGTAGCCGCGGGCCCGGAGCTCCGGGACGATCCGGCGGACAGCCCGTTCGGTCGTGGGGGCGGCGCTGCGGGTGCAGTGCATGACGACGAGCGAGCCTGGCTTCACCCCGTCGATGACCTGCTGGGCGACGGCGTCCGCGTCCTCGGCGAAGGCGTCCCCGCTGACCACGTCCCACTGGATCGCGGTGACTCCGGCGGGGGCGAGGGAGCGCAGGGCGGTGTCGTCGTAGCAACCGCCGGGGAAGCGGAAGTACGGGACGACGTTGACGGCTCCGGCGTCCCGGAAGGCGTCGAAGGCGCGCTGCACGTCGGTCGCCATGTCCGGCGGGGCGACGGTCGGGAGACCGTAGCAGGGGGACGCGAAGGCGTAGTGGCTGTACGAGTGGTTGGCGATCTCGAAGCGGGGGTCGTTCCCGATGGACTTGGCCTGGTCGGGGTACTCCTCGGCCCAGCGGCCCGTCATGAAGACGGTCGCGTCCACCTTGAGCCCGCGCAGGGCCGCGATCAGCCCGGGGTTGTCGAAGTGTTCGCCGTGAGCGGCCCGGGGGCCCTGGTCCGCCGTCATGTCGGCGTCGAAGGTGAGCGCGACGACCTTCTCGGTGCTCTTCGCACGGTGGGTGTACACCCGGGTGAGGCCGTCGGCTCCGGGGGCCAGGGTGGGCGGGGCGGCGGGGAGCCGTGCGGGCTTGGGGCCGGCCGCGGCAGCACTGGCCTTGGGCGAGGCGGTGGCGGCGACGGTGGTCCCCGTCCGCGGGGCCGGGTTCTCGGTGGTGTCGCTGCCACAGCCGACCAGAGTGGCGCCCAGGAGACCCAGTGCTGCCGTTTTCCGTACAGAATTGATCACGACCGGAAGTTATCCGATCAAAGTGCTAAATGCTCGTGACCTGGCAGCAGGCGCCGTCGAGTCCATGCGCCGGGCGCACCCGTCCGCGCCCGCTCCGCTCACGAGGCCATGAGCCTCCGTCGGCACTCGTCCACGTCGAAGTCCCCCGCCGGGTACTTCGGGTCCAGCGCCTCCAGGTGTTCGAGCAGCAGCTTGCTGATCGCCCAGTTGCGGTACCACTTGCGGTCCGCCGGGACCAGGTGCCACGGTGCCCCGTCCGTCGCGCAGCGCTCCAGCGCCAGCTCGTAGGCCTTGCGGTACGCCGGCCACCGGGTGCGTTCTTCGATGTCGCCCGGGTTGAACTTCCAGTGCTTCTCCGGGTTGTCCAGGCGCTCCAGGAGCCGGGCGCGCTGTTCCTCGTACGAGAGGTGGAGGAAGACCTTGACGACGGTCACCCCGTTCTCGGCGAGGGACTCCTCGAAGCGGTTGATCTGTCCGTAGCGGCGGTCGATCTCGGAGCGGGGGGCCAGGTCGCGGACCCGGGCGATGAGGACGTCCTCGTAGTGGGAGCGGTCGAAGATGCCGATCTCGCCCGGCTCGGGGAGCGCCTTCGTGATCCGCCAGAGGAACGGGTGGCCCTGCTCCTCCGGCGTCGGGGCCTTGAAGGCCCGGATGCGGCAGCCCGACGGGTTGAAGAGGCCGATGACGTGCTTGACCGTCCCGCCCTTGCCGCTGGTGTCCATGCCCTGCAGGACGAGGAGCAGGCGCCGGCGGTCGCCGGCGGTGCTCGCCGCGTACAGGCGTTCCTGGAGGGCGGCCAGGTACGGACCCAGCGCGGCGGTGGCCGCCAACCCCGTCGCCTTGTCGGCGGGGCCGGCCGGGGTCGCCCTGGTGTCGTACGAGGCGAGGTCGATCCGCTCGCCCGCGGGGAGCCGCAGGACCTCGCGCAGCGCGGGTTCCGTGCCCTTCCGCTCCTTCTCCTCTTTCTTCTTCGCCACCCCGTGTTCCTTCCGTCGTGCCACTGGTCCTCCTCCCCGATCCTCCGCCGGAACCCCGGAACCCGCACCCGTGCGTCTGCGGGGTGCGGGGACGGGGACCGGGACCGGGCGGAGACGGTCGGTGCGGCGCCGATGGCGCTGCTCCCCGGGACGATGCGGGGCCGGGCGGGGAAGCCGGCGGCGGCCTCCGGCAGCAGCCCGGTGCGGTCAGCTCAGCGCCACGGGCCCGTCACCGCGAACGTCGTGCCGGGCACGTAGCAGTTGACGTACATCGTGCTCCGGTCCGGGGAGAAGGTGACGCCCGCGAACTCCCCCCACTCCGGTGCGTCCGTCGCGGCAGCGGTCGGGGGCAGCGCCTGTGCGTTCCGGGCGACCGCGTACACCTCGGCGTCCGCCCCCACCCCGAAGACGTACTGTGCGCCGCCGCCGTCCTCGCAGACCATCAGTCCTCCGGTCGGCGCCAGGCAGATGTTGTCCGGTGACTCGCCGGGGAGCTGCACGTCGGTGCTCGGACCGAAGACCACGACGAGGGTCAGCCGGCGCCCGTGCGGCTCGTACTTCCAGACCTGGCCGAAGTGCGTGGCCGCCGAGCCGTCCTTGGACCGTGCGAAGGAGGACACGAAGTAGACGGCCCGCCCTCCCCAGGAGCAGCCCTCCAGCTTCTGGGCGTGGGTGATGCCCCGGGGGCCGAAGTCCTGGTGCCGGACGGGGGTCCCGGCCGCCAGCGGGTCGGGCACGGGCACCCACTCGATGCGGTCGAAGCGGGTTCCGGGCTCCTGGACGACCGAGAGGTCGGGGACGCCGGGCACCCGCATGGCCTCCAGGGAGCCGCCGGCGCGCAGCGAGCCGGTGCCGCCGAGCGGGCGGTGGGGGAGGAAGCGGTAGAAGAGCCCGAAGGGATGCTCGAAGGCGTCCTCCGTCTCGTAGACGATGCCGGTCCCGGGGTCGACGGCGACCGCCTCGTGCTGGAAGCGTCCCATCGCGGTCAGGGGGACGGCTCCGGTGCGCCGGGGGTCGGCACCGTCGACCTCGAAGACGAAGCCGTGGTCCTTGGCGTAGCCGTTGGTGCCGGCTCGGTCCTCTGTTTCCTCGCAGGTCAGCCAGGTGTTCCACGGCGTGGGACCGCCCGCGCAGTTGACGGCCGTGCCGGCGATGGCGACCCGCTCGCCGAGGACGTGGTTGCGGCCGTCGAGTTCGAGGACCGTGCAGCCGCCCTTGCCCTCCGGGTCGTAGGTCAGACCGGGCACGGCGGGGACGCCGATCTCCGCGGTGACCCGGTTCTCGTGGTTGCGGACGAGGTGCACCCGGCCGCGACGGCCGGCGAACGCGCCCATGCCGTCGTGGTTGCTGGGGACGGGACCCTCGCCGGAGCGGAGCGGATCGCCCTCCCGGGAGAGGACCCGGTAGCGGAAGCCGGCCGGAAGGTCGAGGAGGCCGACCGGATCGGGGACGAGGGGGCCGTAGCCGCCCCGGGCCGGTGGGGCGGCCGAGGCGGTGCCGGCGAAGAGTTCGGAGACGGACCCGGCGAAGGCGATGCCGGCGACGGACGCGCCGGCACGGGACAGGAGTTGACGTCGTGTTGCGGACATGGGGCAACAACCCACTTCCTGTGGGGGGCTCCCCCGTGCCCGAGGCCACGGGGGAGGACAGGGCAGATGTGACGCGTGACCCGCATGTGTGTACCACGCACGGTGGCGGGGACGAATCATGCGGGCCGCAACGGCCCCGTGTGGCGCGCCCGCTGGCCCGACGTCAGGCCAGTTCGGCGGTGAGGGTGATGGTCGTGCCGGTGAGGGCCTGGCTGACCGGGCAGTTCTTCTTCGCGTCCTCGGCCAGCGCCTTGAACTGGTCCTCGTCCATGCCGGGGACCTCGCCGCGCACGGTGAGGTGGATCCCGGTGATGCCCTGGCCCGGCTGGAAGGTGACGTCCGCCTTGGTCTCCAGTCGGATCGACGGGGCGTCGGCCTTGGCCAGGGCGTTCGAGAAGGCCATGGAGAAGCAGGAGGAGTGCGCAGCCGCGATGAGCTCCTCGGGGCTCGTCTTGCCGTTCGGCTCCTCGGCGCGGGCCGGCCAGGAGACGTCGTACGAACCGAGACCGGAGGAGTCGAGGGTGACGACGCCCGACCCCTTGAGCAGGTCGCCCTGCCAGACGGTGTGGGCGTGACGCACGGTGGCCATGGTGGATCCCTTTCGATCGGGTACGGCCCCAAGCTACTGCGCGACGAGCCCCTTTGCGTCGCGGGCGAGCGCGGTGAGCCGGGAGATCGCCCGGAAGTACTTCTTGCGGTAGCCGCCGTTCAGCATGTCGTCGCCGAAGAGCCGGTCGAAGGGCAGCCCGGAGGCGAGCACGGGTATCTCGCGGTCGTACAGGCGGTCGGCGAGCACGACGAGCCGCAGTGCCGTCGACTGGTCCGGGACCGGCTGGACGTCGGTCAGGCAGACGGCGCTGAGGTCGTCGGTGAGGGCGCCGTACCGACTCGGGTGGACCTTGGCCAGGTGGGCGAGCAGGTGCGGGAAGTCGTCCAGGGAGGCGCCCGGCGTTGCGTACGCCGTCTGCGTGACCACCTGGTCGGAGTGGGGGGCGGGGGCTTCGGGCAGACCGCGGTGGCGGTAGTCCTCGCCGTCGATGCGCAAGGGCCGGAAGTGGGCGGAGAGGCCCTGGATCTCGCGGAGGAAGTCGGCGGCGGCGAAGCGGCCCTCGCCGAGCTTGCCCGGGAGCGTGTTGGAGGTGGCGGCGAGCGCCACGCCCGCCTCCACCAGCTTGCCCAGGAGGCTGGAGACGAGGACGGTGTCGCCCGGGTCGTCCAGTTCGAACTCGTCGATGCAGAGGAGGCGGTGTCCGCTGAGCGTCCGGACGGTCTGCTGGAAGCCGAGCGCGCCGACCAGGTTGGTCAGCTCGACGAAGGTGCCGAACGCCTTCAGTGCCGGCTCCGCCGGGGTCGCGTGCCAGAGCGAGGCGAGCAGGTGGGTCTTGCCCACGCCGTACCCCCCGTCCAGGTAGACCCCGCGCGGGCCGCTCGGGGCGGCCGGCTTCCTCGCGAACCAGCGCCGCCGTCCGGAGCCGGTGGCGTGTGCGCCGCCGAGGCCCCCGGCGAAGGAGGCCAGGACCTCCACCGCCTCCGTCTGGCTCGGCTGGTTCGGGTCGGGGAGGTAGGTGTCGAAGCGCACGGAGTCGAAGCGCGGGGGCGGCACCATCTCCGCGACGAGACGGTCGGCGGGCACGTGGGGCTCTCGGGAGCAGAGCGAGAGCGGGGCCGCTTCGGGGGAAGCCGCTTCGGTGAGGGTACGGGTCGACACAGTTCCCCACTGTAAGCGCCGTGCCAGACTGCCAGGATGCGACGACTGTTTCCTGTGACGGACATGACAGCCCTGGACGCCGTCGAGGGGGTCGTTCCCGAGGCCGCCCCCCCGGCCGCGGCCGGAGCCACCCGTCCCGCCCCCGGCGCCGTGGCCGGGGAATGGTCCCTGGACGCGCTCGCCGATGCCTACGCCTACCCCGAAGGTGACGCTCCGTGGCTGCGGGCCAACATGGTGTCCTCGCTCGACGGCGCCGGTCAGCACGAGGGGCGTTCCCAGCCGCTTTCCTCCGAGACGGACATGCGGGTCTTCGGTGTCCTGCGCGGACTCGCCGATGTGGTCGTGGTGGGTGCGGAAACGGTTCGCCTTGAGGGGTACCGACCGGCTCGCGCCCGGGAGGCCTTCGCCGCCCGCCGTGCCGCCGCGGGGCAGGGACCGGCCCCCGTGATCGCCGTCGTCAGCGCCTCCCTCGACCTGGACTTCTCGCTGCCCCTCTTCACCGAGCCGCTGCTGCCGACCCTGGTCCTCACCGGCTCCGGCGCTCCCGTCGAGCGGGTCCGGGAGGCCCGGGAGGCGGGTGCGGTGGTGCTGTGCGCGGGGGACGGGGCCCGGGTGGTGCCGGCCCGGGCGGTGGCGGTGCTCGCGGAGCGGGGGCTGCGCCGTCAGCTGACCGAGGGCGGCCCCCGCCTGCTGGGGCAGTTCGTGGCGGCCGGCGTCCTGGACGAGCTCTGCCTGACGATCTCGCCCACGATGACCGCGGGCGATGCCCAGCGGATCGCCGGAGGGCCTTCGGCGGCCGTTCCGACACGCTTCCAGGTGGCTTCCGTGCTGGAGCAGGACGGCTTCCTCTTCACCCGCTACCGTCGGATCTGACAATCGGCGGAATTTGTCGTTCCGCTTACCGTCCACTGGGCACACTTACTGTCGCAGACCCCGTGTCAGCACGGGGAAGGATGGTTTCCGCAGAAGGGCTCCTGAGGTGTTCACAAGCGTTCTGATGATCGAGAAGCCCCTGACATCCGTCGACGTGGAATTCGTCACCACGCTGCACGGCGACGAGGGCGCGTCCTTCATCGTCCTGATGCAGCCGCGCGGTGACCAGGCCGATGTACTGCTGCGTGCCATCGACGACGTCGCCATGGGCGAACTGAAGGAAGCGACCCGCGAGGGCGACGAACCGGAGGGCAAGGAGGCCAGACGTCCCGCCGAGCTGGCCCTGGAGGCTTCGCTCCGGGCGCTGAGGGACGCCGGCTGCCAGGCGGTCGGCCAGGTGGTCGAGGACCATCCGCTCGACAAGATGAAGGCGGTGGTCGAGGAGTCCGAGGCGGACGAGGTCATCGTGCTCACCGCCCCGCACTACGTGGAGGAGTTCTTCCACCGGGACTGGGCCTCCCGGGCCCGCCACAAGGTCGGCGTACCCGTCCTCAAGCTCTTCGCGCACAGCGAGTGACCGCCGCATGACGGCGGGCTGACCGGTCGGTCCGTGGCCGCGCCCCGTGCAGGGGGTGCCGCCACGGACCCGCCGCCCGCCGGGGGCCCGGCCGGAACCACTAGGCTGGGACCTTCCAGAACCACGCACCCCGGGGAGAGATCCGCATGGCACCCGCCATCCCTGCCGCCATGGAACGGCCGCACTTCATCGGCATCGGCGGTGCCGGAATGTCGGGCATCGCGAAGATCCTCGCCCAGCGCGGCGCCAAGGTCGCCGGCAGCGACGCCAAGGAGTCCGCGACCGCCGAGTCGCTCCGCGCCCTCGGCGCCACGGTGCACATCGGCCACGCCGCCGAGCACCTCGCCGACGACGCCTCCGCCGTCGTCGTCTCCAGCGCCATCCGCGCCGACAACCCCGAGCTGGCCCGCGCCGCCGAGCTCGGCGTCCCCGTGGTGCACCGCTCCGACGCGCTCGCCTCCCTCATGGACGGCCTGCGCGCGATCGCCGTCGCCGGCACGCACGGCAAGACGACCACCACCTCCATGCTGGCCGTCGCCCTCACCGAACTCGGCCTCGACCCCTCGTACGCCATCGGCGGCGACCTCGCGGGCCCCGGCACGAACGCCCGGCACGGCTCCGGAGAGGTCTTCGTCGCCGAGGCCGACGAAAGCGACCGCAGCTTCCAGAAGTACGACCCCGAGGTCGCGATCGTCCTCAACGTCGAGCTGGACCACCATGCGAACTACGCCTCCATGGACGAGATCTACGAGTCCTTCGAGGCCTTCACCGCCAAGATCCGCCCCGGCGGCACCCTGGTCGTCGGCGAGCACGCGGGCGCCCGCGAGCTGGCCCGCCGCGTCGCGGACCGCGAGGGCCTGGAGATCGTCACGGTCGGCGAGTCCGAGGACTCCGACGCCCGCATCCTGAAGATCGTCCCGAACGGGATGCAGAGCGAGGTGACGGTCCTCCTCGACGGCGTCGAGCACACCTTCACCGTCTCCGTCCCCGGCCGCCACTACGCCCACAACGCCGCCGCGGCCCTCGCCGCCGGCGCCCGCGTCGGCATCGACCCGGCCGAGCTCGCCCGGGCACTGACCGCCTACACCGGGGTCGGCCGCCGCCTCCAGCTCAAGGGCGAGGCCAAGGGCGTCCAGGTCATCGACTCGTACGCGCACCACCCCACCGAGATGACCGCCGACCTGGAGGCCATGCGCGGCGCCGCCGGGGCCGCCCGCCTCCTCGTGGTCTTCCAGCCGCACCTCTTCTCCCGCACCCAGGAGCTGGGCAAGGAGATGGGTGACGCACTGGCCCTCGCCGACGCCTCCGTCGTCCTCGACATCTACCCGGCCCGTGAGGACCCGATCCCCGGCATCACCAGCGAGCTGATCATCGCCGCGGCGCGCGCCGCCGGCGCCGATGTGACCCCCGTCCACGACAAGGACGCGGTTCCCGACGTCATCGCGGGAATGGCCGGACCCGGCGACCTCGTTCTCACCATGGGCGCGGGAGACGTCACGGACCTCGGTCCGAAGATCCTCGCCCGCCTGTCGAACTGAGGGAGTGGACGAACGATGGCGTACGAGGTCGAGAAGTCGGACGAGGAGTGGCAGGCCGAGCTGACCCCGTCGGAGTACCAGGTGCTCCGGCTGGCCGGCACCGAGCCCGCGTTCCGGGGCGAGTACACCGACACCAAGACGAAGGGCGTCTACTCCTGCCGCGCCTGCGGCGCGGAGCTCTTCACGTCGAGTGAGAAGTTCGAGTCGCACTGCGGCTGGCCGTCCTTCTACGACCCCAAGGACAGCTCCGCCGTCGAACTCCTCGCGGACACCTCCCACGGCATGGTCCGCACCGAGGTCCGCTGCGCCCGCTGCGGCTCCCACCTGGGCCATGTCTTCGAGGGCGAGGGCTACTCGACCCCGACGGACCAGCGCTACTGCATCAACTCGATCTCGCTGCGCCTGGAGCCCGAGGAGGGCTGAACCGGACGGCTCGTCAGCCGCCCCCCGTGGTATGACTGTTGTGGATTGCAAACGGTCTGCAACGGGGGGCGGACGTGGCTGTCACGGTTCCGGACTGGGCTGACACCCTGCTGGATCTGATCGGTGTGGCCTGGCCGAACGTCGACGAGGACGCGTACCGCGAGATGGCGGATGCGCTGCGGGAGTTCGCGGACGACCTGGAGGACGACGGCCAGCTCGCGAACAACCACTTCGAGCGCTTGCTGTCCTCGGGGCAGGGCGAGTCGATGGACGCGCTGGGCGAGCACTGGGAGAAGGTCAGGGGCAAGCACTTCAAGGACATCGCGGGTGCGGCCCGCACGATCGCTGGTGGCCTGGACACGGCAGCCGGTGCGATCGAGGCGATGAAGCTCGCGGCGGTGGTGCAGCTCGGCTACCTCGCTTCCGAGGCGGGCATTGCGCTCTCCTTGATCCCCGTCACCGGTGGTCTGTCCGCGCTGATCGGCGCGGGGGCCATGCGGGCCACCCAGGAGGTGATCAAGCGGCTGATCAAGGAGTGCGTGGAGGAGGCCGTCGGATACGTCGTGGCGGTGATGACCGAGCCGGCGGTGGCGGCCCTGGAGGGCATGGCGGCGGACCTGGTCGTGCAGTTGGGTGCGATGGCGATCGGCCTGCAGGACGGGGTGGACCTCGATCAGACCGGGAAAGCGGGCAAGGACGGGTTCAAGGACGGGGTGCAGTCCGGCAAGGACGCCCTGCACCTGGCTTCGGCCGGTGGTGGCGGAGGGGGCTCGAAGGGCAGTGGCCTGAAGGACCTGCACATCGAGCACGCCGAGCACACCCGCGCGTCCACCCAGCTCGACGGCGTCAGCGTGAGGATCCACGGCAAGACGACGGGCAAACTCACGAAGGCGAAGACCGCGCACGGCCGGACCCGGGGGCGTGACTCCATCGCCGACGCGATCGACCCGATCGCCGACAAGGCGATGGAGGCCTTGGGCAAGGCCGCGAAGTCGATGGGCGACCACGTCGGCCAGACGCTGCCCAAGGTCGTCAAGCAGATCTCCGTCGACCACAAGAACACCGACGACGGCCTCCGTGACCGCTTCGCCCGCCAGCGCAAGGGCGACCACGACAACGGCAAGGGCGGCGGCACCGGTGGTGGCGGCGGTGGGAACGGCAGTGGGAACGGCGGTTCCGGCTCCGGGGGCGACCCCGGTGGCAGGCGCATCACCCCGGCCCCGCCCTGGCACGGCAGCTCGGCCGGAAACATGAGGCACCACCGCACCGATCCGCTCGACGTCAGTCACCTCACGCCCGAGCAGCAGCGCGAAGCCCTCGTCCAGGAGGCCCGGGACCTCGCGGACAAGGCGCGCAAGGCCGACCCGAACAACCCGGACGACCCCAAGCACCAGATCGACCTCGCCAAGACGCACTTCCCGCCCGGCACGAACCTGCTCCACGGCTCCTGCTCCGGCAGCCTCCTCCACGACGGGGTCGTCACCAGCCACTCCAGCACCACCAAGGGTGCCGGTCAGAAGACCCCCGACCTGCATCCGGCGATGCAGTCGATCTACGATCAGGTCGACCAGCGGATCAAGGCCGAGGGCGGCTTCCCCGGCGCAGGTCATGGAAAATGTGCAGAGGCCAACCTGGTCTCGGACCGGCTCCGGCAGATGGACCCCCACGGCACCGGGATCACCTCGGCCGACCAGGTCCGCGACGCCATGAAAGGGTCGCAGGTCTACAGCGTGCAGATCGGTGAGCAGATCAAACCGCATCCCCTCGGCCACGGCGAGTACAAGCCGCCGTGCCGGTCCTGCGCGATAGCCATGGACATGGCCGGCGTCACGGCGTACGCAGGATAAGGAGCGCACATGCCGCAGTTGAACACCCCCGAGGACGTCGACGTCTGGTTCCGGGACAACGGCTGGTTCCCCGGGCGGGACGTGGCCGAGACCGTACCGGCGATGGTCGAGGAGATCGCCGGGCAGTACCGGGAGGCGGGATTTCCGGTGGAGCCCCTCGCCGCAGCCACCTCCTTCCTCGCCGAACACGGCGGGCTGCGTCTCACCATCGACGCCGCACGGGAGGACCACCTCTACTTCACCCCGTACCTCGGTTACCGGTCCACGCCGGCCGAGGTCGCCGAACTGAGCCGCGACCTCGGCGTGCGGCTCTTTCCGGTCGGCCTCGACGGCTCGGAGGGGTCGCCGGTGCTCATCGACGAGCGCGGCCGGTTCTTCTACCTGCACCACACCGGCGCCTACTACATGGGCGCCGACAAGTACGAGGCCATGATCGCCCTCGCCCACGCCCCCATGCAGGACGCGGAGGACTACTTTGTCTGACCTGATCCCCGGTACGGCGGCCTCGCTGCTCATCCACGGAACCATCACCAGCCACACCAACCTCGCCGGTGACGACGAGCCACGACTCCACCCTGCCGTGCGGGAGTTCTTCGACGGACTCCCACCGGCCCTGCGCGAACCCTTCATCGGTTACTGCGCCGAATCCGCGCTCATCTCCGACGAGCTCTTCGGCTTTGACCGACACCGCGGCGACGGCCGCGCCGCCACCCTTGACGAGGCCGTCCCACACTTCGCGGGCGCGGCGGTCGTTGCCCGCAAGATCCGCCCGCACGGCGACCCCGAGCACGGCACCGAGGCAGACGTCTGCCGCTCCTGCACGGCCCTCCTCGACCGTCTGGGCGTCACGGTCCTCCACGACCGGACGTGACCGGCGCACTGACGGACGCGGGCTGGCGACCGGGGCGCGACGCCGGGGACGCCGCCATGCTCGCGGTCCTTGTCATGGCGACCGTCGGCGCGGAGCCCTTCCCCGCGGCCGAGCGGGCCCTGCGCGAGTTCCACGGCCTCACCGTCCTGCCCGTCGCTTCCGGCGGACAGCAGGTCGCCGCCATCGGCGGAGTCGTCGACCCCCGCGAGGCCCGCCACGACGTCCCCCATCTGAACCGGCTCGCCGATTCCCTCGGCGTGCGGCTCTTCCCCTTCGGCCGCACGGACACGGACGCGCCGCTCGCGGTCGACGAGCACGGTCGGCTCCTGATGCTGGGCCCCGGTGGCCCCTGGCTGCTCGGCGAGACCGCCCACGACGGCCTGACGGCGCTCGCCCACGGCCTCGCCCCGGCACGGCTCCGCCCGCCCCGCCACCACCACGCGCTGCCCGGCCAGGCGCACGATCTCGGTGCGGCGGTGCGGGCCGCGCTCGTCGCCATCTACGTCCTGCACGGCACGGGCGTGTTCAGCGCCCGTGCCGTGCACCTGCGGGCCACCACCCTTCGGGGAGTCGGCATCGTGGCCGTGGACGAGGAGTTCCCGCTGCGCCCGGGAGCGCTCGAGGCCAACGCCGAGCCGCTCGTCGAGGCGATGACCGCCCGCATCGAGGGGACCGGGGCCAGGCCGGGGTCCTGCGCGCTGACCCTGACGGTGTCCGCCCCGCCCGGCACGGAGGGCCCGTCGTCGACGGTGACCTGTGACGTGACGGTGGGGTGCGGGACCGAGCCCCCCGCCCTGATGCTGTCGGCCGCGCCGTCGGCGACGTCAGGACCCACGGCGAAGGCCCTGGAGGCCTGCGCCGCCGCCTTCGCGCGCTGGGTGGCGACCCCGGTCTGACGGGCCCGTCCGAGTGCCGCACCAGACAACGCCTGCCCTGCCCCGCCCTGACGCGGGCGGGAACGGTCCTGCCACTTGCGAGGTCAGCCGCACGTGTCCCGGTGGCGCTCCAGTCGAAGCTGCTGGCGGAAGTGAGGCCCTCGACGAAGGAGCCGAAGTCCGCGGCGAGGGCCAACTCCACGCCGAAGTCGGCGTCGAACCACCCGACTGAGGGTTCCCCGTGTCGACCGCACCCCCGGTAGTCCAGCGCGATCCAACAAGGCCCGTCGCCCGAGAGGAGCACGACGGGCGAGGGCAGACCCCATTCCTCGACCAGGTAGGGACCGTCGAGCAGCGAGACCGTGCTTTCGCGGTGCCCGATGCCCATCACATGGTCGAACGGAACGTGGTCCTCGCTCCAGGAGGTCGGTCCGTCCGTTCGAAAAGCGTTCCGAGCGCCTGTCACCAGGCCTCCGTTCCGAACGCGCAACAGAGCGAGCAGGGAGTCCGGGAGCGTGACGTCGAGCAGCCGCTCCGCGTCCCGCACGGCCTGGTCGGTCAGTGGCTGTTGCACCCCGTAGTCGCTGCCGGCGTCCCAGAACGCGGGCTGGACGTCCTCAGAACGATCCATGCTCGAAGCATAGGAGCCGTGGGCTGCGATCGGCCGCCAGAAACGGCTCGGGCATCCAGAATGATCACGTGGCTCAACGTGTGCGCGTGGAGAATCGCGGAACACCGTAGGCCGGCGCGACTCCGACCCGGTCGGCCAGGGACGCCACACGCCCGGCCGCCGACACCGTGGCGGGCACGAGCGCGGCCTCGTTCCGGGGCCGACGAAGCTGCCGTGGACACCCACCGAGCAGCAGCGGCTGGACATCCTCGCGGTCACCACCGCGGAGGCGGTTCGCAACCGGTCATGCGCGTGCTCGTCTGCGACGCCGCACTGCGCCGCGAGGAGCCGTGCTCGCTGCGAACCGACGACCTCGACCCAGCCCGTCGAAGCACGGCCGCCCCAGCCACCCCGACCCCGAACGAGCTCCGCGCCGAACCGGTCCGACCCCTGACCCCGGCCGTCCGATTACCACCTGACCGCACAGAACGAAAGTACTGCTGACATGCGACCCATCCTCTTCACCATCGACCTCCCCGGCCCGGGGCGACTGAGCACGATGGCCAGACCCCGCGGCAACGACTGGCTCGGAGACGAGATGACCGCCCTGAAGGACTGTGGCGTCGACATCCTGGTCTGCGCGCTCACAGGAACCGAACTCGACGAACTCGGCCTCGCAGACGAACCCGGGACAGCCGTTACGACCGGGCTGCAGTTCGTCGCCGTACCCATCCCCGACCGCACCGTCCCCGACCTCACCACGGTCCTGCCCACCCTGCACGGACTTGCCGAACAGCTGCACGAAGGCGCACACGTCGTCACTCACTGCCGAGCCGGCATCGGACGCTCATCCCTCCTCGCCGCCGCACTCCTCATCCTCAACGGCGCCGATCCCAACACCTCCTAATTCGTTGGTAATTAGAGGTTCTGGATCTCTGAGGGGCCCGGGGCGGCGTTGTCCAGCCTGGGGTAGGGCGTGTGTGGTCCGGTCGGTGCCGTGGTGACCCCTACGACACCTCCGACCGTGCGAGGTCTTTGCAAAGACTGGTGGCGCTGGGCGCCGGCCGGTCCTCGCACGTTCTGCCCCCGCGGGCCTGTCGGGTTCGGGATCCTCGATGGATGAGCTGCCGCACGGTGACGCGTTTCTCCTCACGAGCTCCGAGCTCTGGACACGGCGCGCCCGTGCGGCCTTGCAGCGCCGCGCACGGCTGATGAGATGGCGGACCAGAGAGTCCTGGAATTAGTACGCCGTGCCGCCCCGCGTGCTCGCCTTCGAGAACGGCACCGGAGAAGGGGCGAGATCCATGGACGTGTTTTGCGGGATCGACTGGGCGGAGGGCCATCACGACGTCGCGCTCGTCGACGACACCGGCAAGCTGCTGGCCAAGTGCCGGATCAACGACGACCTGGAGGGCTACCGCCTGCTGCTCGACCTGCTGGCCGAGCACGGCGACTCCGCGGACCCGGGCGCCGCCCCGGTGCTGGCGAACGTCATCCGTACCGACGCGCCGGTGCACCGCCCTCTGCCCGCCGACACCGACCTGGCCCAGGTCGTCGCCGTCCTGGCCCGCGCACAGCAGGACGCGGTCTGGAACCGCCAGCAGGTCGCCAACCAGCTGCGGTCCCTGCTGAGGGAGTACTTCCCGGCGATGATCGAGGCGTTCAAGGACAAACCAGGAACCCTGACCCGCCCCGATGCCCGCCGCATCCTCGCCGTCGCACCCACACCTGCCCTGGCCGCCAAGCTGCAGATGTGGAAGCTGACTGCCATGCTCAAGCGAGCCGGCCGCCGCCGCGGCATCGAAACCGACGCCGAACGAATCCAGCAGCTCTTCCGCCAGGAAGCCCCTCGACAGCTGCCCCTCGTCGAAGACGCCATGGGTAAGCAGGCACAGGCCCTGCTGCTGCAGCTGGACGCGGCCTGCCAGGCGGTCGATGACCTGGCGCGGGCCACCGAGGAAGCCGTTCGGTCACACCCGGACGCGGCGATCATGCTGAGCTTCCCGGGGATCGGTTGCCAGGTCGGCGCCCGCATCCTGGGGGAGACCGGTGACGACAGGAGCCGGTTCGCTACGGCTGGAGGACTGAAGGCGTACGCCGGCTCGGCCCCGGTCACGCGGGCTTCTGGCAAGCGCCGTTATGTCGGTCGTCGGTTCGTGAAGAACAACCGGCTCAACCACGTCGGGCACCTGTGGGCCTTCGCCTCCCTGAGCGGTTCATCCGGCGCGGACGCTGACTACCGGCGCCGCCGGGCCGGAGGGGACTGGCACATGCAGGCTCTGCGGCACCTGTTCAACCGCATGCCGGGGCAGCTGCATCACTGCCTCCTCGCCCGCGTTCCTTTCGACGAAGCCACGGCTTTCCCTCCAGGGGCTGCGAAGCCGCAGCCGGCCAGTTCATGAGGCTCAAGGCATGAGGGCAGTCGACACGCGAGCCAGGTCTTCCGGGGTGAGGGCGAAGCCGTTGGACGGGTTCCGGTACGAGTACGCGCCGTCGTCCAGGCGGACACCGTTCTTGCTGGTCCAGCGTGAGGTTCCTCCCGCTCCTTGGCCCTCAACGAGAGCGGCGGCGAGTTCTTCGGGGGCCTCAACGGCAGTATGGGCGCTGAGAGCTGCCATCAGGCGGTGCTCTGCGTCGTCCGGGATGTTGTCGTCTCCGAGCGCGGGCAGCAGCAACAGGAGGCGGCGGTGTGGATCGGCTGTGCTGCCACCGGGCAGCCCGTTGTCGACGGCGGTGAACAGCTCGGGCCAGGACAGGGCGGGACCCATGAAGTGCCCGTCGTCCTTGGCCAGCAACAGTGCCCGCTCCCAGCTGGGGTGATGCAGGAGGTAGTCGACACCGGGGTCGTCCTTCCACGCGCGGTAGACGACGTGGAGGAGGTGCCCGGCGGCCAGCGGGATGGTGAAGACGGGCCACTCCGCCCGCTCCCGCAGCTCCCGGTGGAACATCTCGGCCGCCTCGTAGTCCGCACCGAAGAGCAGCTCTTCCGAGTCCTCGTCGTGCGCACACGAGTAAAGGTGGCCAAGCCAGAAGAGAGGTTCCTGCAGCAGCTCTGGCGCGTGGACGAGAGGCTGACCGTCGTACCCGGGTATCTCCACCATGCCGATCATCATGCCGCCTACCCGGCTGCCCCTACACGGTCGGCCCCGATGCTCCGGGGCCACGCCGCAGAGCATCGCGTGCGTTGTCACGACGATGCTGACTATGAAATTCCACGGTGCATCTTGACGGCTTAACTCCATGAGGTGTCTTGGCAGCAGATCGAACGGGCCCGCGGGCTCGCTGTCCCGGATACCGAAGAGCAGCGAGAGTGGACGATGGAACTGCCCAAATGGTCATTGTTTTGACATGACAGATTCCATGGAAGCCCGAGGTTCCCGGAGTTCTGCCGTTGCCTGCGTTCCCTGCGCCCCATGGGGAAACGCATCGCGATCGTGCGTGACGACCACGTGCCGCACCTGATTGCGAAGCGGTGCGGCCGGGTGGCCGCCCGGGCCGAGGCGAACAACGCTGAAGTCGCCTGCACCCCGACCGAAACCCCTCGTGGCTGAACCGGATCGAGGCTCGGTTCACGGCCCTGCGCCACTGCACCCTCGACGGCACCGACCACGCCAGCCACAAGGAGCAGGGCAGCACGATCTGCTGCTCCGTCATCTGGCGGAACGAACATGCCCAAGACGAACGCCCTCGCGCCGTCGTGAACAGGGCGAACGTCGCCCGATGCGCTAGTGGACGGAGAACCCGCCGTCCACGAAGAGGGACTGGCCCGTCACGTACGCCGAGGAGGCGCTCGCCAGGAAGACGGCCGCGCCCGCGAAGTCCTCCGCCAGGCCGTTGCGCCCGACCATCGTGCGCGAGGCCAGGGCGGCGACCTTCTCCGGGTCGGAGGAGAGCCGCCGGTTGAGCGGGGTCATCACGAAGCCGGGGACCAGGGTGTTGGCGGTGACGCCGTACGGGGACCACGCCTCGGCCTGAGAACGGGCGAGTGACTCCAGGGCGCCCTTGGACACCCCGTACGCCCCGCTCTGGACGAACGCGCGGTGCGCCTGCTGGGACGTGACGTGGATGATCCGCCCGAAGCCCCGCTCGGCCATCCCGGGACCGAACCGCTGCCCGAGCAGGAACGGCGCCTCCAGGTTCACGGTCATGGTCGTGTCCCACGCCTCCTCGTCCAGCTCGCCGAACGGCGGACGGAGGTTGATCCCGGCCGAGTTCACCAGGACGTCCGGTTCGCCGAAGACGTCCGCGGCCGCTTCCGCGCCCGCCTTGATGCCCTCCCGGGTGCTCAGGTCGGCGCTCACCCAGGCCGCACGGCACCCGTCGGCCCTCAGCGCGTCGACGGTCGCGATGAGCCCGGCCTCCTTGCGGGCCAGGACCACCACGCTCGCCCCGGCCCGGGCCAGGGCGCCCGCGACGGCCCGGCCGATGCCGGAGCTGCCGCCCGTGACCAGGGCCGTGCGTCCTTCGAGGGAGAAGAGTCCGGAGAGGTAGCCGGAGGGGGTGCTACTCATGGCGGGCGCTCCTCGCGAAGACGGATGGCAGGCGCACGCATCCTGGCACACGGTTTCCGAGGGCCGGAGCCGGTGGAACGGGACGGCCCGCCGGAACCGGGAGGTCCGGCGGTGCTACGCCGCCGGCTGGAGCAGGTCCCAGCGGTTTCCGTAGAGGTCCTCGAAGACGACGACCGAGCCGTACGGCTCGTGGCGCGGCTCCTCCAGGAACGTCACCCCGGCCTCGGCCATGCGGGCGTGGTCCCGTGAGAAGTCCTCGGTGTGGAGGAAGAACCCGACCCGGCCACCCGTCTGGTTGCCGACCGAGGCCTCCTGCTCGGGGTTCTTGGCGCGGGCCAGGAGCAGGCCCGCGTTGCCGAGGCCGCCGACGCCCGCTGCGCCACGCGGACGGACGACGACCCAGCGGCTTCCGTCGCCGCGGTCGGTGTCCTCGACCAGGTCGAAGCCGAGGGCGTCGGTGTAGAAGGCGATGGCCTCGTCGTAGTCACGGACGACGAGGGTGACGAGTGCGATGGACGACATTGCCCCAACGTAATACGGGCAAGAAGTAGGAATCCATCCGTGTCGACCCGCGTCGTCGCGACTTCGACCCTCGCCGGATGGAGGGTGCGAACGAGGGTCCGGGGGAGGGAGGGGAGAGGGGTCGGCCGAGGGTCCCCGCCTCTCGTGGAGGAAACCGCTCCGGTCCGTCGGCCCGCTGGCGCCGGACGACCGCGGGATCGTGCTCCGCCGGCCCGGGGCGGTGCGGTCGAGCCGTGCGCGGTGCCGGGCGCGCCGTGGCCCGGACCCGTGGCCGGTCCCGCTGCCGGGCTTCGGATGCGGAGCCCGGCAGCGGATCCGGTGCGAGAATGCCCCGCATGGACGCACGGGAGTTCGGCCGGCTCGCCGCTCGCGCCCGGGAACTCGCCGTGCCCGGAACCCGGCGGATCCTCGGGCTGGCGGGCGCGCCCGGAGCCGGGAAGTCCACCCTCGCCGCGCAGCTCGTCGCCCGCCTCGACGGGCTCGCGGTCCTCGTGCCGATGGACGGCTTCCACCTGGCGGGAGCCGAGCTGGAGCGACTCGACCGGGCCGGTCGGAAGGGCGCGCCGGACACCTTCGACGCCGCCGGATACGTGGCGCTCCTCGCCCGACTGCGCACCCCCGTCCCCGGCACCACCGTCTACGCGCCCGCGTTCGACCGCTCCTTGGAAGAACCGGTCGCCGGGGCGGTGCCGGTGGGGCCCGAGGTCCCGCTCGTCGTCACCGAGGGCAACTACCTGCTGCACGACCGGGGCGCGTGGGCCGCCGTCCTGCCCCTCCTCGACGAGGCCTGGTACCTGGACCTGGACGCCCGCCGCAGGGTCCCCCGGCTGGTCGAGCGGCACGTCCGCTTCGGCAAGGACCGGGACCGTGCCGAACGCTGGGTCCGCGATTCCGACGAGGCCAACGCCCGCCTGGTGGCCCGCGGCAGGGACCGTGCGCACCGGATCGTGAGGATGGATTGAAGGGGGTTCCGTCCCGACGGCCCCCGGAAGCCCCCGGCCGGTGGAGTCCCCTGCCGTCGCGGTCCGGTCGCGCGGGGGCACGGCCGGCGGGACGATGGGGAGGCCGGCGAGCGCCGTGGGTACGGTGCGCCCGACCACGGCCGCTCCGTCGTCCTGCGGGAGGCATGCATGAGCACGGTGGAGCTCACGGTCCAGGCGACGATCTCCTTGGTGTTCCTGGTCGACCCCTTCCTCCGCGGCGTCTTCTTCCGGCTGCTCACCGAGGACGAACCCGAGCGGCGGCGCGCATACGTCGGCCGGATCATGATGACCATCGCGGTCACCCTGGGCGGGGCGGCCCTGGTGGGCAAGGAACTGCTCGATCTGGTCGGCATCGACCTGGGGGCCTTCGGGATCGCCGGCGGTCTGGTGCTGGCCCTGATGGGCTTCGAGATGCTCTTCGGCGGTGCGCCCACGCGCGCTCAGGGGGGAGAGCGTGCGCACCGGGATCCCGGACCGAAGTCGGCCGAGGAGTCGATCGTGGTGCCCTACGCCATTCCCTTCATGGCGGGTCCGGGCGCCATCACCGCGGTCATCACGATCTCCTCGTCCGGCAGCGGTTGGTCCGGTCCGGTCGCGGCGCTCATCGCGGTGGGCATCACCGTGGCGCTGATCCCGGTGGGACACCTGCTCCTGGCCGACCGGATGAACCCGTCGCCCCAGACCACGGCCCTCATGACGCGGTTCGGTGGCCTCGTCGTCGCCACGATCGGGATCCAGCTCATGCTCGGAGGCGTCAAGACGTACTTCGGCATCGGATGAGGGCGGCTCCGGCGGCGGCGGGCGCCGCCGGCCCGCCGGTTCCGCGGACGGCGCCGCCCGCGTGCCGCGTCGCCGCCGTCGCCAGTGCGCGGACCAGCGGATGCGGGCGGGTGCCGTCGCCGGACAGCTCCGGCTGGAAGAGGGTGGCCAGGAAGAAGGGGTGCGAGGGGAGTTCCGCGATCCTGACCCCACCCTCCTCGTCGGTTCCGGTGAAGCGGAGACCATGACTCCGAAGGGTGTCCAGATGGCGCCCGTCCGGGCCGTAGGCGCAGTGGTAGCGCTCGGTCGTCCGTTCCGCACCGAGGGCCGCGCCGGCGAGCGAATCGGCGTCGACCCGTACGACACCCTCGTGGCCCACGAGCGAGCAGGCGAGCGGTGCGATCAGCAGGTCGGCCGGGTCCGCCGCCGGATCGGCCTCGGCGTGCGCCGCCCGCTCCAGACCGCAGACGTTCCGCGCGTACTCGATCAGGACGTGCTGGAAGCCGCCGCAGCTGCCGAGGAGCGGAATGCCGCCCTCGCGGGCCGTGCGGATCGCGGCGAGCGCACCCGTCTCGCTCGCGTACGGGCTGCCCGGCAGCACCCACACCGCGTCGAAGCCCTCCACCGCCCCCGGAGCCTCCGCATCGGGCGTCGGGACCCAGTACGCGTCCAGGACCAGACCGTCGCGCTCGGCGAGGGAGTCCAGGACGACCGGGACCCGGACGTGCGAGCGGACGTGCGGGGAACGGTCGCCGATCAGGGCGATCCGGGGGACGTGCGGGGAGTGTGCGCCAGCGCTCATGGCCACCATGCTGGGCGGCACTCCCCGTTCACGTCCAATGATGATTCCTGCACCTTCCATCAGACCTGCTGATGTCGATCTCGATAGGGTGACGCGCATGACGAACGATCGCGACTGGGAGTCCCGGGTCGCCGCCCTCTGGGAGCGCCTCGACGACCACGAGCCCGCGGACTTCCGCGCCCGCATCGCCGAGCTCGCCGCCGAACGGTCCGACGACGACGCAGCCGCCGTCTTCGAACGGGGCGCCGCCCACGACTCCACCGGGATGCCCGAGGAAGCCGTCACCCTCTACCGGCGCGCCCTCGACCTCGGCCTCACCGGACTGCGCCGGCGCCGGGCCGTCATCCAACTCGCCAGCAGCCTGCGCAACCTCGGTCGCCCCGACCGCAGCGTCGAACTCCTCACCGCCGAACGCGCCCTCCCCGAGGACCGGCTCGACGCCGAGGAGCGGGCCCTCTCCGGAGCCGTCGACGCCTTCCTCGCCCTCGCCCTCGCCGACACCGGCCGGGACCGGGAGGCCGCCGCCCTCGCCCTCGGCGCCCTCGCCCCCCTGCTGCCCCGCTACAACCGCTCCCTCGCCCACTACGCCCGCGCCCTCCTCACCGCCCCCGACGGGTCCTGAGCGGCCGACCCGGCATGGACCCGCACCTCCTGCGCACCTACGTCACCGTCACCCGGCTCGCCTCCTTCTCCGCAGCCGCGCGGGAACTCGGCTACACCCAGTCCGCGGTGTCCCAGCACATCGCCGCCCTGGAGGCCGACCTCGGACTCCCGCTGCTCACCCGGCGCCCCGTCGCCCCCACACCGGCGGGCGAGCGGCTCCTCGAACACGCACGGCCGCTCCTGCTCCGCCTGGACGCGGCCCGTGCCGACCTCGACCGGTTCGCCGCCGCGCCCCGGACCGCCCTGAGCATCGCCGCCTCCCCCCTGGCACTCACCCCGAGGACCCTTGCCGCCCTGCCCACCACCGCGGTCACCCTGCGCGCACTGCCCCGCGACCTGGTGCCCGCCGCTGTCGCCACCGGCGAAGCCGACGCCGGACTCGTCGAGGGGGTCGTCGCGCCCAGCGACCCGCTTCCGCTCCCCGACGTCGCCCCGCTCACCGCCGCCGGCGTCGCCGAAGAGCCGCTCGTCGTCGTCCTGCCCGCCGGCCACCCGCTCGCCGGCCGGCGCGGACTCCGCCTCGCCGACCTCGTCGACGCCCGCTGGCTGGACGCACCCGCCGCCGGCATCCCCCTCGACCGACTCCGGACCGTCCACGGCGGCCCCGCCGGGCACGGCTTCCGCACCGCGCTGCGCTACGAGGGCACCGACGCCGGCACCCTCACCGCCCTCGCCGCCGCCGGGCACGGTCTCGCCCTCCTGCCGCGCCCCGCGACGGACGGCTCCCCCGGGGCGGTCGTCGTCCCCCTGGTCGAGCCCCGACTGGTCCACCGCACCGAACTCCTCCTCGCGGCGGGCGTCCACCGCGAACCGCACGGTCCGGTGGCCGAGTTCACCGGACGGCTCAAGAGCTGACACCCGCAGTCGCTACCCTGTGCCCAACGGCGAGGGAAGGCGGACGGGTGTGGGGTGGCTGCGACGAGGACCCAGGCGGGACGGCGGCGACGTACCGAGGGACCCCGAGTTCGCGTACTTCTCCCAGCGCGAGGCCGCGCTCTTCCGCGGCCGGGTCCGCACCACCTTCGCCGAACTCGGCCTGGAGGTCACCGTCTACGCCGACCACGTCGTCGACGACAAGGGCCGCCGGTTCGGCCTCGACAACCTCGCCGCCGTCTGCCACCAGGACCGGCGCGGCTCCCGCGTCTGGCCCGGCCTGATCCAACGGCACATCGGCCTCGTCGTCCGGGCCATGGAAGGCCCCTCCGCGCTCGACACCCTGCCGCCCGAGCAGATCCGCGCCCAGCTCTACCCCCGGGTCGTCAGCGGCGACGGGATCGACGCCACCTCCTTCGGCTACGCCAGGACCGTCGCCCCCGGCCTCTACGAGATCCTCGCCCTCGACCTCCCGGAGAGCGTGATGATGCTCACCGACGAGGCACTGGAACGGCTCGGCGACCACGCGCAGTTGCGCGACCGGGCCCTGCGCAACCTGCGCGGACTGCCCGTCGAGGAACACGAGACGGTCCGGGACGCCGACGGCATGTGCTTCGAGGTCATCCTCGGCGATTCCTTCTACACCGCCAGTCGCGTCCTCGACCTCGACGGCGTCGCCCGGCGCGTCACCGGCCTGCCGCTCGGCGAGCACGGCGCCCTCGTCGCCCTGCCGTTCCGGCACCAACTCGCCTTCCACCCCATCCGGGACACCTCGATCATCCCGGCGCTCGGCGCGATGGCCTCCTTCGCGGCCTCCGGGTACGAGGACGTGCCGGGCGCCATCAGCCCCTACGTCTTCTGGTGGCGCGGCGGCACCCTCACCCAGCTCAGCGAGCACGACGAGGAGCGGGGCGACCTGCGGATCGTCGTCGGCGACGACTTCCACGAACTGCTGGAACGCCTCATCGCCCAGGGACCCGACCGCCGCTGATCCGCTCGCGCCCCCCGGCCCCGCCCGGCAGGATGCTGTACGTCGCACCGGACGAGGACGTCAAGGAGAAGCCCCATGTCGAGCACGGACCCCACGGAGGAGTTCGTCCCCTTCACCACGGACGACTACCGGGCCAGGATGGCACGCGCCGCCGAGTCCGCCGCCGGGGCGGGACTCGCGGGCGTCCTCGTCGCCCCGGGCCCCGACCTGGTCTACCTCACCGGTTACCAGCCGACCGCGATCACCGAGCGGCTCACCGTCCTCGTCCTCGCCGCAGGGAGGGAGCCGGTCCTCGTCGTCCCGACGCTGGAGGCTCCGGACGCCGCGAAGGCCCCCGGAGCCGCCGCCCTCACCCTGCGCGACTGGACCGACGGCAAGGACCCGTACGCCCTCACCGCCCCGCTCCTCGACGCCTCCGGCCCTCCCCACGGCCCCGAGGGCGCGGGAGGCAGTCGCATCGGCATCAGCGACAACGCCTGGGCCATGCACCTCCTCGGCCTTCAGAAGGCCCTGCCCGACACGTCGTACGTCTCCCTGACCGAGGCCCTGCCGATGCTCCGCGCCGTCAAGGACGCCCACGAGCTGGCCCGCATCGCCGCGGCCGGCGCCGCTGCCGACCAGGCGTACGGCGAGATCCTCAAGGTCCGCTTCGCCGGCCGCAAGGAGACCGACGTCGCCGCGGACCTCGCCGCCCTGCTCCTGGGTTTCGGGCACTCGCAGGTCGACTTCACCGTCGTCGGTTCCGGCCCCAACGGAGCCAACCCGCACCACGAGGCCGGCGACCGGGTCATCGAGCGCGGCGACATGGTCGTCCTCGACTTCGGCGGCCTCAAGCACGGCTACGGCTCCGACACCACCCGCACCGTCCACGTGGGCGAGCCCACCGACGAGGAGCGCCGCGTCCACGACCTCGTCCGCGAGGCCCAGCAGGCCGGCTTCGAGGCCGTGCGTCCGGGGGTCGCCTGCCAGGAGGTCGACCGGGCGGCCCGCAAGGTCATCGCGGACGCCGGCTACGGCGAGCACTTCATCCACCGCACCGGCCACGGCATCGGCGTCACCACCCATGAACCCCCTTACATGATCGAGGGCGAGGAGCTGCCCGTGGTTCCCGGCATGTGCTTCTCCATCGAACCGGGCGTCTACCTCCCGGGCCGCTTCGGCGTCCGCATCGAGGACATCGTCACGGCCACCGAGGACGGCGGACGGCGCCGCTTCAACAACACCCCGCACGAGATGGCGATCGTCGAGTAACCCCCGTCCGGCGGCACGAACGGGAACACGTCGTGCGCCCCGGGCGGTGGCCGGCCGTCAGCCGTCAGCCGTCAGCCGTCCGTGAGGACGACCGCCGACTCGCCGGGGAGGCGGAGGACGCCGTCCGCCGTCGGGGCGTCGACCGGGTCCCAGGAGGCCAGGACCCGGTCGCGGCCGTTGGAGCCGAGCGGGATGGCCACCGGCTCCTTGCCCAGGTTGACCGCCACCCGCAGGTCCCCGCGCCGGAAGACCAACCAGCGGGCCTCCTCGTCGAAGGCCACCTTCACGCCCGACAGATCGGGGTCCGTCAGATCGGCCAGCGTGCGGCGCAGGGCGATCAGGTCGCGGTGCCAGGCCAGCAGCCGTTTGTGGGGGTCCCGTTCCCGTTCCCCGCGGTCCAGGACCGATCGGTCACGGGTGGCCGGCTCCTGCGGGTCGGGGACGTCCTCCTCCGCCCAGCCGTGCGCCGCGAACTCCTTCCGCCTGCCCTGGCGCACGGCCTCCGCTAGTTCCGGATCGGTGTGGTCGGTGAAGTACATCCACGGAGTGCCCGCCCCCCACTCCTCGCCCATGAACAGCATCGGTACCGAAGGCCCGGTGAGCACGAGCGTCGCCGCGCAGGCGAGCAGGCCGGGGGAGAGGGAAGCCGAAAGCCGGTCGCCGATCGCCCTGTTGCCGATCTGGTCATGGGTCTGTGCGTAGCCCAGGAAGCGGTGGGCCGGGGTCCGTTCCTGGTCCACGGGCCGGCCGTGATGGCGGCCCCGGAAGGTCGAGTAGGTGCCGTCGTGGAAGAAGACACGGGTGAGCGTCTTGGCGAGCGCAGCCATCGGGGCGCGTGCGAAGTCGGCGTAGTAGCCCTGCGATTCGCCGGTCAGGGCGGTGTGCAGGGCATGGTGGAAGTCGTCGTTCCACTGGGCGTGCACCCCTAGGCCGCCGAGCGCCCGGGGGGTCGTGGTGCGGGGGTCGGCCAGGTCGGACTCCGCGATCAGGAAGTGCTGGCGCCCTTGTTCCCGCGCCAGCTCGTCCACGGCGGCGGACAGCTCCTCGAGGAAGGTCAGTGCCCGGGTGTCGGCGAGCGCGTGCACCGCGTCGAGCCGCAGCCCGTCGATCCGGTAGTCCCGCAGCCAGGCGAGCGCGCTCCCCAGGAAGTACGCCCGCACCTCGTCCGAACCCGGTGCGTCCAGGTTCACCGCCGCGCCCCAGGGGGTGTGGTGGGTCTCGGTGAAGTACGGGCCGAAGGAGGGGAGGTGGTTGCCGGACGGGCCCAGGTGGTTGTGCACCACGTCGAGGACCACGCCCATGCCGAGCCCGTGCGCCGCGTCCACGAAGCGCTTCAGCGCCCCGGGGCCGCCGTACGGCTCGTGCACCGCCCACGGCGCCACCCCGTCGTACCCCCAACCCCGCACCCCGGGGAACGGGCACAGCGGCATCAGCTCCACGTGGGTGATGCCGAGGCCCGCCAGCTCCCCCAGGGAGGCGGTCGCCGCATCGAGGGTGCCCTCCGGGGTGAACGTACCGACGTGCAGCTCGTACAGGACGGCGCTGCGCAGCCGCAGCCGGGGCGACTCGTGCCGCCATGCGTACGCCGAGTGGTCGACGACCGCGCTCAGGCCGTCGGGGCCGTCCGGCAGTCGGCGCGAGCGCGGGTCGGGCACCAGCGGGCCGCCGTCGAGGGAGAAGCCGTACCGGTCGCCGTCCTCGGCGGCCACCACGCCCGACCACCAACCGTCCCGTTCCGCGTCCCGGTCCAAGGGGTGGTCCGAGCCGTTCAGCTCCAGCGTCACCCGGTCACGGGCGCTCGGCGCCCACACCTCGAAGAGCACGGGAATCCCCTCGTCGACGGACCAGCCGGCGGGCGGCTGACTACACCGCGACCATCCTGGCAGCCAGGACCCCGACGCGCCCGGTGCATCCCGCACGTGGTTGGTCGCGCGCCCGAACGCGACGCGGTCCGTGCGGGTGAAGGCCGTCCGCCTCCGGCCCGTTCCCCGGGGCCGTCACCGCCCGGATCCGGGGTGCGCCGACGGCGGACCGCAGGGGTGCCCTCGATGCGACCGGGCCGGGGATCTTCCCAGGTCCGGGGCGCTTCTGGACACGCCGGGGGCAGCAGGTCGACAATCGCAGATGTGACGACCCCTTTCGAGCTTCCGGCGAACTCCCCTCGGCCCACCGATGCCGAGCGGGACCGTGCGCTGGGGTTGCTCCGGGAGGGCGCCGCCCAGGGCCGTCTTTCGCACGACACCTTCCTGTTTCGGATGGAGCGCGTGCTGACGGCCCGTCGACCCGATGAACTCGCGCTCCTCACCGCCGACTTGCGGGCCGAGGGCACCTGGACCCGGCGGGTGGTGGGTGCGGTCGGGAAGATGTCCGCATTCACGGCGCGGATCGGACGGGCCTGGCACGCCGAGCGACTGCCGAAGCTGTTGCTCCCGCGCCCCGGTCCGTACCCGTTGCGCATCGGTCGCGACCCGGTCAACGGGCTGCGGCTCAGCCACGAGACCGCCTCCCGGCGGCACGCCGAACTCTCCCTGCAGGACGGGATGTGGGTGCTGCGCGACCTCGGTTCGACGAACGGCACCACCGTCAACGGGCGGCGGGTGACCGCCGCCGTGGTGGTGCGGCCCGGAGACGTGGTCGGTTTCGGGCAGATGTCGTTCCGGCTCTCGCAGAACTGAGGAGCACGACGGCGAAGGCGCGCATCCGTTCACCCGTTCGGCGGTGTGCGGCGGGCGGTGCGGGCGACTCGATGATGGGCTGGGGAGGCGCGCGCCACGATCTCCGGCCGCGGTACCCACCGCCGATCGACAGGGGGCACGATGAGCGACGAGCCCGACCACGAGTCGAACGGGAGCGCGGGCAGCGGCCGGCCCGCACCCTCCGGAGACCCCTGGAGCCGCCTTCCGTCGATGGCCCCGGCGGTTCCTCCCCGGAAGCCGGGAAGCGGTGCTTCCGCACGCCCCCCTTTCGTCGCGACCGCCCCCGGACGCGTGCGGGCCGTGGCCGAACGGGCCGTTGACGGGCCCGGGGCACCCGGCGGACGCACCGTCGCGCCCAGCCCGCTCGATCCCGGGGCCTCGCACGATCCGCACGGAATCCACCGGACCCTGCGCGAGCAGTTCCCGCTGACCTACGACCCCCTGCTCCGGGCCTGGGTCCTCAGCCGGTACGCGGACGTGGCCGCCGCCCTCACCGACGACCGGTTCACCCACGGGCACCGGCCGGGGGACCCGCCGTGCGCGCGGGCCCACGTGGACGTCGACGTCGAGGCCCTGCGTTCGGTCACCGAACGCACCGCCCACGTCCTCGCCCGCCGGATCGCCGACCGGCCGCAGGCCGATCTGGTCGCCGACTTCTGCCACTGGCTGCCCGCCGGCACCGTCGCCGCCGCGGTCGGCGTGCCCTACCGCGACATGATGCGCCTCGTCCGCGGTCGGGCGGCCGGCGCGCTCGCGGGGGAGTGCGGCGGCCAGATCGCCGTGCGGGAGAAGGCGCTGGCCTCCTTCCTCGGGAACGTCCTGGCCGACCCGGACCAGACCGCGACCCTCCGGGACGCGCCCGCGGGGCTGGTCGCCCGTGCCTGGGGCGAGTCGCTGCGTCGGGACCCGCCGGTGCAGGTCGCCGTCCGCCGGACCCGGGCCGAGGTGCCGACGAGCGGTGGCGTCGTCCCGGCGGGAGCCCCGGTCGCCCTGCTCATCGGCTCGGCGGGGCGGGACCCCGAGCGCTTCCGCGAACCCGACCGCTTCGACCCCTTCCGCGACGACGCGGGCCAGCTCACCTACGGGACCGGGTTCTGCCCGGCGGTCCTGCTCGCGGGCTACGAAGCGGAGTACGCCCTGCGGGCCCTGTTCGCGGCGATGCCCCGGTTGCGTCTCGCCGACGGCTTCAGGCCCGTGCCCACCGGGTTGATCACCCGCGCCCCGCGCAGCCTGATCGTCCGCCCCGGCGGCTGAGCGCCGCGGCGGGGGAGGCGGGGACGGTCCCGGGCCTGCCGTCCTGCTGTCCTGCCGTCCCGCACGTCCGACGCCGGCGTCGGCGCCGGCCCGGGCCGGCACCGCCCCGCACGTCCGAAGCGACGCCGGTGAGCCGCCCCGGCACGGCCCTCCGTCGTGGCCCCCGCCCCCACGGGCCGGCCGGGGCGGCTCATCCCGTCCGGGCGAGCAAGGCCACCGGGCGCTCCGCGAACAACTCCGCCAGCTTGAGCTCCGTCGCCGGACCGCCGGTGAACTCCCGCACGCCGTCGAGGGCATCGATCCAGCGGCCCTCGGGCAGGACCAGTTCCGTGTCCTGCCAGCCGCCCGACTGGGCCAACCGGAGCGGGAGCCGGGTGACGGCCGTGAGCACCCGGCCGGAGCGGGCGAAGGCCAGGCAGTGCGCCGCCGCGGGACCCTCCGCCGCGAGCGGGACGTACGTGCCGTCCGGCCCGAAGGCCTCCGGGTGGGCCCGCCGCAAGCGCAGTGCCGCCCGGACCACGGCCGTCCGTTCGTCCTCCGGCCCGACCTCGAACGGCGCCCGGTTGTCCGGGTCGACGAGTGCTCGGTACTCCCGTTCCGTGTTCTGGTACAGCTCCGGCACCCCGGGCATCGTGAGCTGTGCGAGCGCGGCGCCGAGCGCGTGCGCCCGGATGTGCGGCTCCAGGGCGAAGGCCGCCTCCGAAGCGGTGCGCAGCGGGATCCTGCCGGGCCCCGCCGCCGCGAACTCGACCACGGCACGCTCGTACTCCGCGTCGGGCTCGGTCCAACTGGTCCGGAGCCCCGCCTCCCGTACGGACTTGAGGACCGCGGGGCCGAGGCGGTCCGGATCCGGGGTGCCGAAGCCGAAGGCCGTCTGCCAGGCCGTCCACGCCACGTGCGGATCGGGCGCGGGCACCTCCGCGACCTCCGCGAGGAGGTCCGCCCACACCTCCGGACACTGGGCGAGCACCGCGATCCCGGCCCGGACGTCCGCGCTGCGCTTGGTGTCGTGCGTGGAGAGCACGGTGCCGGTGCCCGGCCAGTCCCGGGCGATCCGACGACAGTACGCGTGGAACTCCTCCACCGACACCGCCGGGCGGCCGGGGTCGCCACCCACCTCGTTGGCCGAGAGCAGCGGGGCGTACCGGTAGAAGGCCGTGTCCTCCACGGACTTGGCCCGCAGTGCGGAGGAGGTCTGTGCGAACCTGGCCCGGAACGAGCGGTGTTCGGATCCCTCGCCGAGCTCACCGAGCGCCAGGCCGCGGACGACCTCGACGGCCGAGGCCTCCTCCGGCACCGCGAACGCCGCCCTGGCCCCGCGCGCCGCCTCGGGGGTCAGCACCTCCGCGCCGCCGGTCCGGTAGGAGCGGTAGACCGGGACCCGGACGAGCAACTCGCGGATCGCGGTGCCCAAGGCCCAGGGCGCGTGGTCCCGGAGAGCGGGGTCGGCGGCGCAGATCCGCTCCGCGGTCCGGGTCAGCGCGGCCGTCTCGGCAGCCAGGTCGTGGTCGACCACCTCGTACGCGGCCCGGCGCGCGGTCGCCTCCCAGTGACCGCCCCGGTCCCCGGCCTTCCCGACGAAGTCCCGGTACAGATCGGCGAGTTCATCGGCACCGACCGGATCGGTGAACACCCCGTCGAGCTGATGGAGCGCGTCGTACCCGGTGGTGCCCGCGACCGGCCAGGCGGCGGGCAGCACCTCCGATCCGGTGAGGATCTTCTCCACCACCGTCCAACAGCGCCCACCGGTCGCCGCCGCAAGGTCCTCCAGGTAGCCCTGGGGGTCCGCGAGCCCGTCCGGATGGTCGATCCGCAGGCCCTCGACCACCCCGTCCGCGACCAGTTTCACGATCTTCGCGTGGCTCGCCGCGAACACCTCGGGGTCCTCCACCCGGACCCCGATCAGGTCGGAGATGGTGAAGAAACGGCGGTAGCCGAGCTCCGTGCGGGCGAGCCGCCACCAGCCGAGCCGGTACCACTGGGCGTCGAGCAGCTCGTCCAGGGGCAGCGCCTCGGTGCCCGGGCGGAGCGGGAACTCCTGCCCGTCCAGGTGCAGCGAACCGCCGGAGACCCGGAACCGGTCCCGCACCTCCGGGAGCCGACCGGGCAGCACCGGGAGCAGCACCCGCCCGCCCCCGGCCCGCCAGTCGATGTCGAACCAGCGGGCGTACGGGGAGTCCGGGCCGTCGCGGAGCACGGCGCGCAGCGCGGGGTTGTGCGTCGGCGAGGCCGCCATGTGGTTGGGCACCAGGTCCACGACGAGCCCGAGGCCGTGCCTCCGGGCGGTCTCCGCGAGGGCCCGCAACCCCTCCTCGCCGCCCAGTTCGCCCCGTACCGACCCGTGGTCGGTGACGTCGTACCCGTGGGTCGAGCCCGGCACCGCCTCCAGGACGGGGGAGAGGTGGAGGTGCGAGACCCCGAGCCCCGCCAGGTGGGGCACGGCGCGTTCGGCCGCCGCGAAGGGGAAGTCCGGTTGGAGCTGGAGCCGATAGGTGGCGGTGGGGAGGACGGGAGGGGTGGGAACGGCCGGGAGGGAGGTCATGCGAACGTACGTACCCCGTCGGAGTGCTTCTGTGTCATCGCCCGATGCACCCGTTCGTGTGCATCGGGTCGCGCCCGCGTGATCCTCCGGACGTACCGCGACACGCCGTCCCCGCTCGGCCCGGCCCCACCGGGCGTCCCGTCCCCGGCCGGGCGCCCACCGCCGCGTGCCGGCTCGGAAGCCCGTTCCCGGCCGCCGGGACGAGCGGTTCGTTCGCCACCACGGGGCTCACGGGCGGCGAACGGGTGTCGATGCCACCCGCAGGGGTGCCGCCGAACGGACGAGGCCGCCGGGGACGGCGCACGCCCTGCGCGACGCCGTGGCCCTGCAGGGCGCCGCGCCCGGGTCCCCGCGCGCTTCCGCGCGGAGCGTCAGGCGGGCCTCCGCAGGACGGTCAGGCTGAGCGGCGCCAGCGTCACCCGCTCGCCGCCCGCGAGCTCCGGGCCCTCCTGCGGCGGCATCCCCTCCGGATCGGAGGTGTCCACCACCATGCGCCAGCAGCGCCCGTGGCTGTCCGGGACCACGAACTCCAGCTCCTTCGCCGAGGCGTTGAACATCAACAGGAAGGAGTCGTCGGCGATCCGCTCGCCCTGGGGCCCCGGCTCCGAGATGGCGTTCCCGTTGAGGAAGACCGTCAGCGCCTGGGCGTGCGCCGCCTGCCAGTCGCGGGAGGTCATCTCTTCGCCCTCGGGGGTGAACCAGGCGATGTCCGTCAGCTCGTCGTGGGTGCCCTCCACCGGCCGCCCGTGGAAGAAGCGGCGGCGCCGGAAGACCGGGTGCTCCCGCCGCAGCCGGACCATCGCACGGGTGAAGCGGAGCAGCGTGGCCTCCGCCTCGCTGTTCTCCTTCGGCCAGCGCACCCAGGAGATCTCGCTGTCCTGGCAGTACGCGTTGTTGTTGCCGCCCTGCGTCCGCCCGAACTCATCGCCGTGACTGAGCATCGGCACGCCCTGCGACAGCATCAGGGTGGCGAGGAAGTTGCGCATCTGGCGGGCGCGCAGCTCGCTGATGCCGACGTCCTCGGTCTCGCCCTCGACGCCGCAGTTCCAGGAGCGGTTGTGGCCCTCGCCGTCCCGGTTGCCCTCGCCGTTCGCCTCGTTGTGCTTCTCGTTGTACGAGACCAGGTCGCGCAGGGTGAAGCCGTCGTGGCAGGTCACGAAGTTGACCGAGGCGAGCGGTCGCCTCCCGTCGTCCTGGTACAGGTCGGAGGAGCCGGTCAGCCGGGAGGCGAACTCGGCGAGCGTCCGCGGCTCGCCCCGCCACAGGTCCCGCACGCAGTCCCGGTACTTTCCGTTCCACTCGGTCCACAGCGGCGGGAAGTTCCCCACCTGGTAGCCGCCCTCGCCCACGTCCCACGGCTCGGCGATCAGCTTCACCTGGCTCACCACGGGGTCCTGCTGCACCAGGTCGAAGAACGAGGAGAGCCGGTCCACCTCGTGGAACTGGCGGGCCAGGGTGGCCGCCAGGTCGAAGCGGAAGCCGTCCACGTGCATCTCCGTCACCCAGTACCGCAGGCTGTCCATGATCAGCTGGAGCACGTGCGGGGAGCGCATGAGCAGCGAGTTCCCCGTGCCGGTCGTGTCGGTGTGGTAGCGGCGGTCGTGGGAGAGCCGGTAGTACGAGGGGTTGTCCAGGCCCCGGAAGGAGAGCGTCGGACCCAGGTGGTTGCCCTCGGCGGTGTGGTTGTAGACCACGTCGAGGATGACCTCGATGCCCGCCTGGTGCAGTGCCCGCACCGCCGACTTGAACTCCAGCACCTGCTGGCCCCGGTCGCCCCAGGAGGCGTAGGCGTTGTGCGGGGCGAAGAAGCCGATCGTGTTGTATCCCCAGTAGTTGGAGAGCCCCGCGTCCACCAAGCGGTGGTCGTTCACGAACTGGTGCACCGGCATCAGTTCGAGCGCCGTCACGCCCAGTTCCTTGAGGTGGCCGATGACCGCCGGATGGGCGAGCCCCGCGTACGTCCCGCGCAGCTCCTCGGGGAGGTCGGGGTGCAGCATCGTGAGGCCCTTCACATGGGCCTCGTAGATCACCGTGTGGTGGTACTCGGTGCGCGGGCGCCGGTCGTCGCCCCAGTCGAAGTACGGGTTCACGACCACCGAGGTCATCGTGTGCGGGCCCGAGTCCAGGTCGTTGCGCGCGTCGGGCCGCCCGAACGGGTACCCGTACACCGCCTCGCCCCACTTCACCTGCCCCGACACCGCACGGGCGTAGGGGTCGAGCAGCAGCTTCGCCGCATTGCAGCGCAGCCCGCGCTCCGGCGCGTACGGACCGTGCACCCGGAACCCGTAGCGCTGGCCGGGCATGACCCCCGGCAGATAGGCGTGCCGCACGAACGCATCGGTTTCGCGCAGCTCCACCGCCGTTTCCGAGCCGTCGTCGTGCAACAGGCACAGCTCGATCCTGTGGGCGGCCTCGGAGAAGACCGCGAAGTTGGTTCCTGCTCCGTCATAGGTGGCGCCCAGGGGGTACGCCTGTCCCGGCCAGACCTGCATGGATATGACTCTTCCTCTTCTGTCCGGGTTCTGGGGTGCTCTTCGGCCAGATCCTGCCCGAAAGAGGCCCAACCTCCTAGGACTTCACGCCCTCCTACCGGGTGACCGCTCACCAATAGGGGGGAAGAGGGGGAAGCATGTACGAAATGATGCGCCGCCACCTGGGGAAGGTGGTGGCGGGGGCGGCCATGGCGGTGACCGGAACCGCCGTCGCGGTCGCCATCGCCCTGCCGGGCCCGGCAGGGGCGGACGACACGCCGGGCGGCGACCGCGGCGCCGTGGCGGTGCGTCCCCCGGCGGACGCCGACACGGCCGGCGCCGCCGGCACGCCCGGGGCGAACGGCGGCTCGGGCACGGGGGAGGCCGGCGAGCAGGTCGAGGGCGCCGCTCCCCGGCCGGCCGTCGTCCTTCCGCCGGCGACCGGGGAAGGGCGGGGCGTCGGCAGCGACCCGCTCACCGCCGAGGAGCTCACGCAGGCCGAGGCGCTGGCCCTGACCCCGCCGGCCACCGCCCAGCGGGACGTCACGGGGGCCCGCGGCCCCCAGCGCCTCGGCACCCGACTCGCCGACCCGTTGCCGGGCGACGGGACGCGCCGTGCCGAGGTCCGCCTCTACGACTACGCGAGGGACGCGTTCATCGTCCGGACCGTCAACCTCGACACCGGGGCCGTCGAGTCCTCCGTCGCGCGGCGCGGCGTCCAGCCCTCCGCACACCCCGACGAACTGCGCGAGGCAGTGGAACTGATCCTCGCGAGCCCGCTCGCCGAGGGCCTCAAGGAGGACTACGCGGACGCCACCGGCAAGAAGCTCACCTCCGCCGACCAGCTGTGGTTCAACGGCGACGTCTACCGCACCTACCGCGAGGCGGACGTCCCCGCGCAGCTCGTCCGGTGCGGGCAACACCGGTGCGTCCGGCTCGTCACCAAGGTCCTGAACGGACCCTGGATCAACACCCGGAACCTGATCGTCGACCTCTCCACCAGGACCGTCACCCGCGTCGGCTGACCGCCGCGCCTCCCCATCGACCCGCGACACGCACGAGGGAGTATCCGCCCATGCCCACCCAGCGAAACCGGCGCACCCGCACCCGGGCCGCCGCCCTGACCGCCGTCGCGCTGCTGGCCGCCACCACGGCCGCGGCAGCACCGGCCACCGGCGCCACCCGGTTCCCCGAACCGCCGCCCGCGCTCCCGACGAGCAACCCCGCACCCGCCGCCTCCGGGTGCTCCACCGCCTACCGCATCACCCAGAAGCTCTCCGGCGGCACCACCTGGCGCATGTGCTGGCGCTACGACATCGACGCCGGACTCGTGCTCGACCGGATCACCTACCAGCCGCCCGGTGCCAGGGTGCCCATTCCCGTCCTCAACAGTGCCCGACTGGCCCAGATCCACGTGCCGTACGACGACGGCGGAGCCGAGTACGACGACCTCACCGGCGCCGGCTTCGGCTGGGGCCTGCAGAACCTCAAGCCGGCCGAGTGCCCCGGCGGGACCCTCACCACCATCAAGGTGCCCGAGGTCGGAGACGTGAAGGGCCTGTGCACCACCACGCGGGCGCGCGGGCACGCCTACCGGATGGCGAGTGACGGCGGCTCCAAGGTCTGGCAGGCACAGGCCAAGGACCTGCTCGTGTACACCGTCAACAAGACCGGCTGGTACGAGTACATCACCGAGTGGCGCTTCACCGCCGACGGCACCATCGGCACCAACGTCGGTGCCACCGGCAGCCTCTCGCCCGTCGACTACGACGCCACCGACGACCGCGGCTGGCCCCTCGGCAAGGGTTCCCGCGACTACGCCACCAGCCACGCCCACAACATCTTCTGGAAGCTCGACTTCGGTCTGGACGGCTCCACCAAGGACCGGATCGAGCAGTACGACTCGACCGTCACCACGCCCACCGGCGGCGGCGGGCCCACCGTGAAGACCAAGCGCACCGTCATCACCAAGGAACTCGCCGGCGACGCCAAGAACATGCGCTGGTGGCGGGTGGTGAGCGGGACCGGCAAGAACGCCGACGGCCACGCCCGCTCGTACGAGATAGCGCCCGGCCACACCGATACCCACGCGGGTCGCGCCTTCACCCGGCACGACGTGTACTTCACCCAGTCCCGCGCCTGCGAGAGGTTCGCGAGCAACAACATCGGTGGCTGCGCCTCCCCTGCCGGCGACAGCGTCGACACCTGGGTCAACGGCGAGACCCTGACCCGTCCCACGGTCTGGGTCAACATCGGGTTCCACCACATCGCCCGTGACGAGGACCAACAGCCGATGCCGGTCCACTGGCAGGGCTTCCAGCTCGTGCCCAGGGACGTAACCGCTATGAATCCGCTCACTCCGCCCGATCTCGCCTCCGAGAACGGACGTCCCGATCTGGGGAGTTGAGCGAGCAGCCTGACGATCCGGCTGCACCGCCTCCCGCTCGCGGAGTACCCTTCCTTGATCGTTGTCGGAGTGGTTGGAACGGGCGTCCAGGAGCAGAAGGCGGTGCGCGGGTGAGCTCGGGAGGTCTGGAGCTGCCCCCAGGTGACGCGGGTCACGAAGGGGGGCCGGCCGACCCCGCGGAGGCACCGCCGGGCGCGACCGTGCCGCCGGGCACGGTCGCCGTCGCCCGGCCGGTCGAGATAGGGGCGGAGCTCGAATGGGGGCCCGAGGCCTGGAGCGAGGTCCGCACCCGGGCCCAGCGCGCCGGCCGCGCCTACATCTGGCTCAACCTCGTCGAGCAGCGGTTGCGGGCCGTGGTCGCCGCCGTCCTGCGGCCCGTGTACGAGCCGGTGCACGGCGAGGAGTGGGTGGTGGCCGCGGCCGGACCGGCCGGCCAGGAGTGGGTGCAGCGGGCCGTCGCCGTCCGCGAGGTCTCCCGGCGCAAGGGCTATCTCCTCGACCCCGCCGACGACAACGTGCTGAGCTTCCTCACGCTGCCCCAGCTACGCGAGCTGATGGTGCAGCACTGGCCCTGCTTCGAGCCCTACTTCGACGACCGGCGCGAGGTCGAACTCGCCCTGGACGAGCTGGAGGTCACGCGCAACGTGGTCTCCCGCAACCGGGCGCTCTCGCTCACCGTCCTCGCCCAGTCCGAGCGTGCCTCCGCCCGCATCCTGGAGATCCTCGGCGGCGGCGCCGGCGTGCCGTCCGCCGACCGGCTGCCCGTGGACGCGGTCGAGGACCTCGTCGGCGACCGGTACGCCGACGTCGTCTCCGTCCACCCCGACCGGGTCCGGCTCCAGCGGCAGCTCCCCGCCGAAGACCTCTTCGGCGGCGCCCGCCGCCTCGACGCCACCGGCATAGGCCTGAACCTGCTCGTGCAGAACTTCTCCGGCCGCCGCATGGTCCGGCTCGCCGAGTCCGGCTGTCGGACCCGGCTCCTCTTCCTCAACCCCGCCAGCAGTGCCATCAAGCGGCGTGAACGCGAACTCGGTTTGAAAAAGGGGGAGTTGAGTCGTTCCGTTGAAATGAACATCCTGCACATGCGTCGGGTCCGCTCGAAGCTGCGCGACCCCGGAGCCTTCCAGATCCACGTCTTCGACGAGACCCCCCGCTTCACCGCCTACCTGGTGGACGGCGACGGAGCCGACGGGGTCGGCGTCGTCCAGTCCTACCTGCGCCGGGCCCGGGGCATGGAGGCCCCGGTCCTCGTGCTGCGGGGCGGCGGACGGAACGTGGTCCGACACGGCCAGTCCTCCCGTGACGGGGACCACGGACTCTTCGAGACGTACCGGGAGGAATTCGAATCGGTCTGGCTCGACTCCCGGCCCGTCTCCTGAGCCCGCACCGGGGCCGGTCGAAGACGTTGTCAGTGGCGCGTGCGAGGGTGGTCAGCACCACGGGGGAGATCACGTAAGGAGGACCCGATGGCTTGGCACGGGAAACCACTGGTCGGCTTCGACCTGGAGACCACCGGCACCGATCCGCTGGAGGCCCGGATCGTCACCGCCTCGATCATCGGCTTCCACGACGGACGGGTGGTCCGGCAGCGTGACTGGCTGGCCGACCCGGGCATCCACATCCCGGAACAGGCATCCGCGATCCACGGCATCAGCAGCGAGCGGGCAGCCGCCGAGGGACGGCCGGTGCGGGAGGTGGCCGACGAGATCGCCCGGACCCTGACCGACTACTGGGCGCAGGGCGTGCCCGTCGTCGCCTACAACGCCTCCTTCGACCTCACGCTCCTCGCCGCCGAGCTGCGCCGCCACGGACTCCCCTCCTTGGAAGAGCGGCTCGACGGGGTGGGCATCGGCCCGGTCATCGACCCCTACACCATCGACCGGGCCGTCGACCGTTACCGCCGCGGCAAGCGGACCTTGGAAGCGGTCTGCGAGGAGTACGGCGTGCTCCTCGAAACCGCCCACCAAGCCGCCGCCGACGCGCTCGCTGCCGTCCGGGTCGCCGTCGCGATAGCCGAGCGCCACCCCCGGGTGGCCGAACTGGAACCCGCCGAGCTCCACCGGCGGCAGATCGGCTGGTACCGGGCCTGGGCCGAAGACTTCCAGGCGTTCCTGCGCCGCAAGGGCGATCCGGAGGCGGTCATCGACCCGATATGGCCGCTGCGTTCGGCCGTCGCGACGGCCGGCTAGCCGTTCCTTCTGGCGGACGCTCCTAGCCGTTCTCCTTGAAGAAGGAGAGCAGCAGCTCGTTCGTCCTCTCCGGTCGGTCCAGCTGGAGCCAGTGGCCCGCGTCCTCGATCCGCTCGTAGCGCCAGCTGCCCGCCACGTACGCACCCGTCCGGGACATCGAGTGCTCGGTGAGGAAGCGGTCGCCCGTCGACCACACGCCCATCACCGGGACCGTCTCCGGCAGGGGAGCCAGCGGCAGGTCGGCGCCGAACTGGACCTCCGGCGGCAGGCCCGCACGGTAGATGTTCAGTGCGGCCGTCAGCGCGCCCGGCGCGCGCAGCGGCTCGATCACGGCTTCCGCGTCCGGATGCTCGCCCAACATCTCCCGCAGATGGGCGAAGTCGTCCCGGGCGAGCCAGTCCTCCGCCACCCCCGCCAGTTGGAACAGCAGCATGTACCAGGACCGTTGTTTCTGTTCCCAGCCGGCGGATCGGATGGCCGCCAGGTGCCCCACCGACAGCAGGCTCAGGCTTCGCACCCGGTCCGGCACCGCCTGGGCGAGACCCTGGGCGATGCCCGATCCCCAATCGTGGCCCACCACATGGACCCGGTCGAGTTCGAGGCGGGCGAGGAGCTCGACCACATCGCCGACGTGCTTGGCCGGGTGAGAGGCCTCGGGGCCGCCCTCGGGCCGTTCGGAGGCGCCGAACCCCCGCAGGGTCGGCACGACGCACCGGTAACCGGCCGCCACGAGGGCCGTCACCTGATGCCGCCACAGATGACGGCTGTCCGGGAAGCCGTGGAGGAGCAGCACCGCCGGCCCCCCGCCGCTCACCTCGACGTCGAGGGTCACCTCTGACAGTTCGACTCGCACTCCCCCACCCCTTTCGACGAAGAGCGTCCGACCCGGAGGGCCGGTCCCGACCATGGTGTCAGAACGGGTGCCAACGGACCTCGGGATCGCCGTCCCGCAACGAGGCGACCCGCCGCTCGAACTCGACCCGCGCCCTCGGATTGGTCGGCGCGTGCTGTGCCACCCATGCGCAGCTCGCGGTCTCGCGCGCCCCGCGCAGCACCGCACACCCTTCCCACTGCCGGACGTCCCAGCCGTACGCCTCGGTGAACGCCTCGTACGCGAGCGGGTCCAGGCCGTACCGGTCCCGGGAGAGGGCGAGGACCACGAGGTCGTGCTCCCGCAGATCGGAGGAGAAGGTCTCCAGGTCGACCAGGACCGGCCCGTCCGGACCCACGTGGACGTTCCGCGGGAGTGCGTCGCCGTGGATCGGACCGGGCGTCAGGCGGGGCGTCAGCGCGGCTGCCGCAGGGGCGAAGGAATCGCGCCGCTCCCGCAGGAACGCCGCATCGGCCGGGGCGATCGCGTCCCCCGCGAGTCGCAGCCATCGCTCCACCCCGCCGAGGAGTTCGCGGCGGGGCAGCGTGAACCCCTCCGGCGCGGGCAGCGCGTGCACGGCCCGGAGCAGGGGGGCGAGGTCACGGGGCTCCGAAGGGCGCACCGCCCCGGGCAGTCGGTGCCAGAGGGTGACCGGATGTCCCATGACGAGCCGTGGCTTCTCCGCGGCGGCCCGGACCGCCGGAACCCCCGCCGCTTCCAGCCAGGACGCCAGCGCGAGTTCCCGCTCCGCCCGCTCGAACAGCTCCGCGTCCCGGCCCACCTTCACCACCAACTCGCCCACGGCGAAGACCGCGTTCTCGCCCAGGGCGATCAGTCGCGCCTCGGTGGCGGACAGCCCCGTCGCCGCCAGCACCTCCCGGGCCCGCGCCTCGTCCATCGACCTCTCCCTTCAGCACGCCGGTGCACCACAGTCTTCCATCCCGGCGCCTCGCCCCACGGCCGGCCGACCGAGGGGCGAGGCGCCGATACCGTGGCAGTTTTCGGACAGGGGTGGCGGATCGTGCGCGATCGCCGTTCATCGGACAGAGGGGTCCTGGTGAGAAGGGGCGATGTCCCGTGCCCGCTATATGAGCAGATGGTGGATTCGCGATTACGAAGCCTTGTTGAATAAGTCACAGATGCATGAAGGGGCTTCTCTGGAATCCCTTCCATCGGACAGGGTTCGAACCGGTCACCGCGCCGCCCCCCACGAGGCGCGGTGACCGTTCTAGATTGGGTCCATGACGACGAAGGCGTATGCGGCCCTGCTCCGGGGCGTCAACGTGGGCGGGCACCGGAAGGTCCCCATGGCGGAGCTCAGGAACCTCGCCGAAGAACTCGGGCACACGGACGTCCGCACCCACCTCCAGAGCGGGAACGTCGTCTTCGTCACCGATGCGGGTGCCGACGAGGAACGGCTCGGGGCCGCGCTGGAAGAAGCCGTCGAGGACCACTTCGGCTTCCACGTCGACTGTCTCGTCCGCGACGGCGACTACCTCGCTTCGGTCGCCGAGCAGTGCCCCTTCCCGGCCACCGAGCTGGCCGGGAAGCAGCTCCACGCCGTCTACTGCTCCGGTCCCGTCGACCCCGAGCGCTTCACCGCCGTCGACCGCGAGGCCCACCTCCCCGAGGAGTTCGCGCTCGGTGACCGGGTGCTCTACCTCCGCGCCCCCGAGGGGCTCGGGAAGTCCGGGCTGGCTGCTGCGATCCACCGCCCGTCCGTCCTGAAGGGGCTCGTGACCACCACCCGCAACTGGAACACGGTGCGCAAGCTCGTCGAGATGACCCGGCGGGACTGAAGCGAAATGGCCCACTTCCCGACCCTCTGATTGGACCATGGAGGAGGGCCATTGAATGGCTAGGTTCGACGGCATGACGAACGCCGCACACACCGGGAATCCACCCCGTTCCACCGTCGACTTCTACTTCGACCCGGCCTGCCCCTTCGCCTGGATCACCTCCCGCTGGATGCTGGAGGTCGAGCGCCACCGGGACATCGACCTCCGTTTCAAGCTCATGAGCCTCTACCTCCACAACGAAGGCAATTCCCTGCCCGACTGGTACCGCGCACTGGTCGACGCCTCCATCGGCCCGGTTCGCGTGGCGGTCGCCACCGCCGAGCAGCACGGAGAGGAGCTCCTGCGCCCGCTCTACACCGCGTACGGCACCCGCATCCACGAGAAGAAGCAGAAGGACTTCCAGGCAGTGGTCGTCGAGTCCCTCGCCGAACTCGGCCTTCCGCCGGAGCTCGCTGCTGCCGCGCACGACCCGGCCCACGACGACGCGGTCCGCCGCAGCCACGACCGGGGCAAGGATCCCGAGGCGGGGGCGTACGTCGGCACGCCCACGATCCACATCGACGGCACCGTCTGGTTCGGTCCGGTCCTCAGGGCCGTCCCGCGGGGCGAGCGCGCCGCAGAGCTCTTCGACGGCTTCCGTGCGCTGGCCTCCCACCCCGACCTCTTCGAGCTCAAGCGCACCCGCACCGGCGGCCTCGACTTCGGATAGGGCGGCCCCGAAAGCTCCGCCCGCAGGTCGCGAGGGATTTTCGAAACGCATCCGACCGGTGGGCCACCCCACCCGCGGGAATCCCCTCCGGGTGTCGCGAAAGTTCAAGACCGGGCCCGGGCCCGCTTCGTACCGTCGGCGGCATGAACGAGATCCACACCCACCTCACCGTCTGTGCGGCCGAGGCGAGCCGGGTCGCCCGCGCCGTCATCGACGACCAGCTCGACACCCCCTCCGTCTGTGCCGACTGGACGGTCCGCGCACTCGCCAACCACCTGGTGCTCTACTCCGCACACGGGCTGGAACACCGTGCCCTGCGCACCCCGCTCCCGGAGGAGACCGTCCAACGGGACTTCGCCGCCGAGCCCGGCTGGGCCGAGGCGTACGGGGTCCAGCTCGACCGTGCCCTGCTCGCCTGGCAGCGCCCCGGCGTCTGGGACGGAGAGGTCGACACCGGCTACGTCACGATGCCGGCCACCACCATCGCCTCGCTCGTCGTCAAGGAGCTGGCCCTGCACGGCTGGGACCTGGCCCGCTCCACGGGCCAGGACTTCGTGGTGCCCGAGGCCACTGCGGGCTTCGTCCTCCGCGTCGTCGAAGAGCACGCCGAGGTCTACCGCCAGTACGAGGGCTTCGACTCGCCCGTCGACGTTCCCGACGACGCCCCGGCGTTCGACCGGGCCCTGGCGGCGAGCGGACGGAACCCGAAGGCCTAGTCCGCATCCGCGCCCAGAGCCGCACCGGCCTCCGGGCGGACGGAGACCGCACCGGCCTCCGCACGGACGGAGCCGCCGTCGCCGTGCTTCCTAGGCCGTCCGCGCGGCCGTCCGGCCCGTCGCCTGCGCCCCGTCGTACCGCTCCACCAGCAGGCGGGCCAGTTCCGGGGCCGGTCCCAGGACGGCGGCCAGGGCGTCCGCCCCGGTCGCGCCCGCCGCGATGCGGTCCGGGAGGCGGCCGGGGGCGATGACGTACGGCGCCACGGCCACCCGTCGGACGCCGGGCTCCGCACGCAGGGCGCTGACGGCGTCCTGCGTGCGGGGAAGGGATGCGGAGGCGAACGCGGGCCGCACGGAGCACCAACCGGTGCGCCGCAGCTCCCGCGCCGTTTCTGCGATCGCCGCGATCGCCTCCGGGTCTGTGGAGCCCGCCGAGGCCAGGACGACCCCGGTCGTGCTCTTGTCCCCGGGCGTGAGCCCGGCTTCGTACAGGCGTCGCTCGACCGCCGAGAGCAGCAGCGGCGAAGGCCCGAGGACCTCTCCCTGGCGGATGTCCAGGGAGGGGGGAGCCTGGCGCAGCACCGCCGGAATGTCGGCCTTCGCGTGGAAGGCCCGGGTCAACAACAGGGGCAGCGCCACCACCTCGCGCACCCCCTCGGCGGCGAGCCGGTCCAGCACACCGGGCACCGACGGCAGGGTGAAGTCCAGGAACGCCGTTTCCACGCGCAGTCCGGGGCGGAGCTCCCCGGCGCGGTGCACCAGCGCCTGGACGGTCGCCGCGTGCCGCGGGTCGCGGCTGCCGTGGGCGATCACCAGGAGCACGGGCGCGGAGTGCTTCCGCGCCGGGGCGCCGGCGGACGGGGGGAGGACGAGGCGGTTCACGGCGGGACTCAGCCCCTTCCCAGGAGGCCGCGGCGACGGAGCACCGTGCGCTCCAGCGGGCTGAAGACCAGCAGGTCGACGGCGATGCCGACGATCAGGATGAGGATGATCGCCAGGAAGATCCCCGCCATGTCGATGTTGTTGCGGCCGTTCTCCAGGAGCTGGCCGAGTCCGAGGCCCAGATCGGGGGAGGACGCGATGATCTCGGCGGCCATCAGGGAGCGCCAGGAGAACGCCCAGCCCTGCTTCAGGCCGGCGAGGTAGCCGGGCAGCGCGGCCGGCATCACGACGTGCCAGGCGCCCCGGAGGCCCGTCGCCCCGAGCGTCCGTCCCGCCCGCAGGAAGAGCGGTGGCACCTGGTCGACGCCGGCGACGAGGCCGTTGGCGATCGACGGGACGGCGCCGAGCAGGATCACCGCGTACATCATGCGGTCGTTCAGGCCGAGCCACAGCACCGCCGGCGCGACCCAGGCGACCGAGGGCAGGGACTGGAGTCCCGCGAGGATCGGGCCGATCGCTGCGCGCACGAACTTCACGCGGGAGACGAGCAGGCCCAACGGGGTGCCGATGGCGAGCGCGAGGAGGAATCCGAACAGGGCCCGCGACACGCTGGTCCACAGGACGTCGAAGAGGGTGCCCTGGAGCCACATCGTGGTCAGGCTGTCCCACACCGCGGACGGGGCGGGCAGCTTGAACTCCTCGGTGACCCGGAGGGACACCAGCAGCTGCCACACCACGAGGACCAGCGTGACGGCCACCACGGGCGGCAGGACCTTCTTGACCAGCACCTCACGGACCGGGGTCCGCTGGATCTGCACGCTGTCGAGGGCGTCCAGACCGGCTTCGAGGCCGGCGAGGTCATCGGTCTTGGGTGCCTTCGGGGAGGCTTCAGTGCTGGCCATGGCGACGGATCTCCCCACGCAGGTGCTCGGTGATCTCAAGGGACAGTTCCGCGACGGCGGAGTCCTCGATGCGGCGCGGTTGCGGAATGTCGATGGTCCACTCGTGTGCGATCCGGCCGGGCCGGGACGAGAGGAGGACGACGCGCTCGGCCAGCCGCACGGCCTCGCGCACGTTGTGGGTGACGAAGAGCACGGACAGCTTCGTCTCCCGCCAGATCCGGGTCAGTTCGTCGTGCAGCACGTCCCGGGTGATGGCGTCGAGCGCGGCGAACGGCTCGTCCATCAGGAGCAGGTCGCTGTCCTGGGCGAGCGCACGGGCCAGCGCGACCCGCTGCCGCATGCCGCCGGACAGCTCGTGGACGCGCTTGCCGTACGCGCCGTCCAGTCGGACGAGGGAGAGGAGCCGCTCGGCCTCGTCACGGCGCTCGTTCTTGGGCACCTTGCGCAGCCGCAGAGCCAGTTCGATGTTCTTGCCGGCGGTGAGCCAGGGGAACAGGGCGTGTTCCTGGAACATCAGGGCCGGCCGACCCCCCGGGGTCTCGATGGAGCCCGCGGACGGCCGGTCGAGCCCGGCGACCAGGTTGAGCAGCGTGGACTTGCCGCAGCCCGAAGCGCCCAGAAGGGTGACGAACTCGCCGGGGGCGACGTCCAACGAGATGTCGTCGAGGACGAGCTGCCCGCCGGCGGGTCCGCCGAAGGACTTGGAGACGCGTTCGATGCGGGCGGCATGGGAGACCGTCGTGCGGTCCTCGGCCTTGGCGAGCGTCGCGGTCGTGGCCATGGTCGTCACCTCCTGGGGGTTGGGCTGCGGGCTTGTTACTTCGCGCCGAGACCGGCGTCGGAGACCTCGGGCTGACCCGCTGCCCTCAGGACCTCGTTGAGCGGTTCCAGCCGGTAGATGCCGGACAGATCGGCCTCTTCCAGCAAGCCGGCACGCACCGCGCGGTCGGTCTGGGTCCGCAGGGTGGTCGCCAGGGGGTCGTCGGTGAACCGGATGGACGGCCATGCGGCGTCGATCACCCCGGCGTCCAGCGCCTTGCCCGAGAGGTCCTTGAGCTTGGCGTTGGCCGAGGCCTTCGCCTCGTCGGGATGGGCGTTGATCCACGCATTGGTCGTGACCGTGCCCCGCAGGAAGGCCTCGACGACGTCCGGGTGCTCCGCCAGGAACGTCCGCGACACGATGATGTTCGTGATGACGAACTTCTCGTCCGGCCACAGTTCGGCCTCGTCGAGCAGCACCTTCGCGCCCTTGGCGACCAACTGGGAGGCGGTCGGTTCGGGGACCCAGGCGCCGTCGACGGCGCCGGAGGCATAGGCGTTCGGGGTGACCTTGTTGTCCGTGCGGACCACCGAGACGTCGCCCTTGCCGCTCTGGGCGTCGACCTTCCAGCCCTTCTCGGAGATCCAGTGGAGGAAGGCCACGTCCTGCGTGTTCCCGAACTGCGGGGTGGCGATCCTCTTTCCCTTGAGGTCGTCCACCGTCTTGATCCTGGCCGGGTTCACCACGAGCCTGACGCCGCCGGAGGCGGCACCGCCGACGATCCGGAGGTTGCTGCCCTTGGTCTTCACGTACCCGTTGACGGCCGGTGACGGCCCGATGAAGCCGATGTCGACGGAACCGGCGTTCAACGCCTCGATCTCGGAGGGGCCGGCGTTGAAGACGGTCGTGACCAGTTCCGTGCCGCCCAGTTCCCGCTGGAGGAAGCCCTCCCGGTCACCGACGAGGGCGGTGGCGTGGGTGAGGTTGGGGAAGTACCCGACCCGCACGCTGGCGGCGGACAGCTTCGTGCCCTCGGCCACCACCTTCTTCGCGTCGCCCTTGGCCTGGGAGCCGTACCCGCACGAGGCGAGGAGGCCCACCAGGAGCGGGAGGACCAGCGCCAGGCGGTGGCGGGGGACGGGACGGGTGGTGGCAGGCACGGGAAGGGTTCCCCTCGATTCAGCTTCTGCGAGGTCTGTGTCTCTGTCGTTCGTGGCGGAACGGGTGGAGCGGGCGCACACCGCACGCGAGGTGCAGTGGGGTCAGCAGGCACATCGGGCCACACCTCCGCTGCCGGCGCCGAGGGCGCCGGAACCGATCCGGCCGCCCTCCTTGGCGAAGCCGGCGTAGAAGTCCTGGCTCGACATCAGAAGTCCCAGCCCTCTTCCCCGTCCACGGCGGCGACGGCCTTCGTCGTGGCGAAGGACTCGCCCGCCATGCCGGCCGCGAGCGTGGTGCCGTCCGCCGGGTCGATCAGCAGAAACGATCCGGTGCGGCGGGAGTCCGCGTACGCGTCGACCGCGAGCGGCTCGGCGGTGCGCACCCGCACGCGGCCGATGTCGTTGGCGACCAGCTGGCCGGGGCTCGGGTGCTGGGAGAGGTCGTCCAGGGTCAGCCGCGAAGGGATGTCCTTCACGATCGCCTTGACGGTGCGCGTGGTGTGCTTGAGCAGGACCCGCTGGCCGACGACGAGCGGTTGGTCCGCCACGTGACAGACCGTGGCCTCGACGTCCTGGCTGGCGGTGGGGGCGTCACCGCTCGGCGCGAGCAGGTCGCCGCGCGAGATGTCGATGTCGTCCGCGAGCCTGATCGTCACGGACTGCGGGGCCCAGGCGATGTCCACGGACTCGCCGAGCGCGTCGATCGCGGTGATCGTGGTGGTCCTGCCGGAGGGCAGGACGGTGATCCGTTCGCCGACGCGGAAGGCACCGGCGGCGATCTGACCGGCGTAGCCCCGGTAATCGGGGTGCTCGGCGGTCTGCGGACGGATCACGTACTGCACCGGGAAGCGCGCGTGGCAGGTCGTCAGGTCGTGGCTGACCGGGACGGTCTCCAGGTGCTCCAGGACGGTCGGGCCGCCGTACCAGTCCATGTGGGCGGACGGTTCCACGACGTTGTCACCGGCGAGCGCCGAGATGGGGATCGCGGTGATCTCCGGGACCCCGAGCTCGGAGGCGTACGTGGTGAACTCCTCGGCGATCGAGGCGAAGACCGACTCCTGGTAGTCGACCAGGTCCATCTTGTTCACGGCGAGGACCACGTGCGGGACGCGCAGCAGGGCGGCGACGGCCGCGTGGCGGCGGGTCTGCTCGACGACGCCGTTGCGGGCGTCGACCAGGACCAGGGCCAGGTCGGCGGTGGAGGCGCCGGTGACCATGTTGCGGGTGTACTGCACGTGCCCGGGGGTGTCGGCCAGGATGAACCGGCGCCGGGTGGTGGCGAAGTAGCGGTAGGCGACGTCGATGGTGATGCCCTGCTCGCGTTCGGCCCGCAGGCCGTCGGTGAGGAGGGCGAGGTCGGGAGCCTCCTGGCCGCGGGAGCGCGAGGCGTGCTCGACGGCCTCCAGCTGGTCGGCGAGGACCGACTTGGAGTCGTGGAGCAGCCGGCCCACCAGGGTCGACTTGCCGTCGTCGACGGAGCCCGCGGTGGCGAAGCGCAGCAGGGTGGTGGCCGCCAGCTGTTCGGACAGCTGCTCGGTGGACGTGCTCATGGTTAGAAGTACCCTTCGCGCTTGCGGTCTTCCATGGCGGCCTCGGACAGCTTGTCGTCGGCGCGGGTGGCGCCCCGCTCGGTGAGCCGGGAGGCGGCGATCTCGGCGATGACGTCGTCCAGCGTGGTGGCGTCGGAGTCGACGGCGCCGGTGCAGGACATGTCGCCGACGGTGCGGTAGCGGATCAGCCGCTTCTCCACGGTCTCGGTGTCCTTCGGGCCGCCCCACTCGCCGGCGGTGAGCCACATGCCGTTGCGGGCGAACACCTCGCGCTCGTGGGCGAAGTAGATCTGCGGGAGCTCGATCTCCTCGCGCTGGATGTACTGCCACACGTCCAGCTCGGTCCAGTTGGACAGCGGGAAGACGCGGACGTGCTCGCCGGGGGCGTGCCGGCCGTTGTAGAGCTGCCACAGTTCGGGGCGCTGGCGGCGCGGGTCCCACTGGGAGAACTCGTCGCGGAGGCTGAACACCCGTTCCTTGGCGCGGGCCTTCTCCTCGTCCCGGCGTCCGCCGCCGAAGACCGCGTCGAAGCGGTGCTGCTGGATGGCTTCGGTCAGCGGGACCGTCTGCAGCGGGTTGCGGGTGCCGTCCGGGCGTTCGCGGAGCTTGCCGGCGTCGATGTACTCCTGCACCGAGGCGACGTGCAGCCGCAGCCCGTGCCGGGCCACCACGCGGTCGCGGTACTCGATGACCTCGGGGAAGTTGTGCCCGGTGTCGACGTGCAGGAGCGTGAAGGGAACCGGTGCCGGGGCGAAGGCCTTCAGCGCCAGGTGCAGCATGACGATGGAGTCCTTGCCGCCGGAGAACAGGATCACCGGCCGCTCGAACTCGCCCGCCACCTCACGGAAGATGTGGACCGCCTCGGACTCCAGGGAGTCGAGGTGCGACAGCGCGAACGGACTGTCCGTGGTGTCGTGAGCATGGGCAACGGTGGTCACAGCAGACCCCTTTCGGTGAGCAGCGCGTGGAGCTGCGCCGCGGACTCCTGCACGGTCTGGTTCTGGGACTCGATCCGCAGATCGGGCGTCTCGGGCACCTCGTACGGGTCGTCGACCCCGGTCAGACCGCTGATCTCGCCGGCGGCCTGCTTGGCGTAGAGGCCCTTGACGTCGCGGACGGAGCAGACCTCGACCGGGGTGGCGACGTGCACCTCCACGAAGGCGGTGCCTTCGGCCTGGTGGCGCTTGCGGACCGCCTCGCGGCTGTCGGCGTACGGGGCGATGACCGGGACGAGGACCTTCACGCCGTGCGAGGCGAGCAGTTCGGCGACGAAGCCGATGCGCTGCACGTTGGTGTGCCGGTCCGCGCGGTCGAAGCCGAGGCCCGCCGAGAGGAACTCGCGGATCTCGTCGCCGTCCAGGATCTCGACCCGGTGGTCCTCGTCGCGCAGTCGGCCCGCCAACTCGTGGGCGATCGTGGTCTTGCCGGCACTCGGCAGGCCCGTGAGCCAGATGGTGGCACCGGTCACGTGGTTCTCCTGGGGGGTGGTGTCGGTGGTGGTCATCAGCCGTGCAGCCCGCATTCGGTCTTGGCGCGTCCCGCCCAGCGTCCGGCGCGGGCGTCCTCGCCCTCCAGGACGCGTCGGGTGCACGGGGCGCATCCGACGGAGGCGTACCCGTCCGTGAGGAGCGGGTTGGTGAGGACGCCGTGCTCCGTCACGTAGGCGTCGACGTCGTCCTGGGTCCAGCGGGCAATGGGGGAGACCTTGACCTTCTGGCGCTTCTCGTCCCAGCCGACGACCGGAGTGTTCGCCCGGGTCGGGGACTCGTCGCGGCGCAGACCGGTGGCCCATGCGCCGTACGCGGTGAGGCCCTCTTCCAAGGGCTTCACCTTGCGCAGTGCGCAGCACCGGTCGGGGTCCCGGTCGTGCAGCTTCGGGCCGTACTCGGCGTCCTGCTCGGCCACGGTCTGACGGGGGGTCAGGGTGATGACCTTGACGTCCATGACGGCGTCCACGGCGTCGCGGGTGCCGATGGTCTCCTCGAAGTGGTAGCCCGTGTCGAGGAAGACGACGTCCACGCCGGGCTTGACGCGCGAGGCGAGGTGCGCGACGACCGCGTCCTCCATGGAGGAGGTGACGCAGAAGCGGTCGCCGAAGGTGTCCACGGCCCAGCGGAGGATGTCCAGGGCGGAGGCGTCCTCCAGGTCACGGCCGGCCCGTTCGGCGAGTGCCTTGAGGTCGGCCGTGGTGGCGTCCTGATCGATCGTCATGTTCTTTCCCTCCCAGGGGTCGTTCCCGAAGTCGTCGGGGCGAGGAGCCCCAGGAACTTCAGCTGGAAGGCTCGACTGCACGCGGCGCATTCCCAGGCGCCGTGACCCTGCTCGTTCGGACGCAGGTCCTCGTCCCCGCAGTAGGGGCAGAAGAAGGGGGCCGCACGCTCGCTCATGCCGCACTCCTCGTCTTGTTCGTGGTGGTCACGACAGCGCCTCCTCGGAGGCGCGGGCCGCCCAGGTCGCGAACCGCTCGCCGTTCTCCCGCTCCGCCTGGAAGCGCTTGAGGACCCGCTCCACGTAGTCCGGGAGTTCGGCCGCCGTGACCTTGAGGCCCCGGACCTTGCGGCCGAAGCCGGCCTCCAGGCCGAGTGCGCCTCCCAGGTGCACCTGGTAGCCCTCGACGCGGTTGCCCGCGTCGTCCAGGACCAGCTGGCCCTTGAGGCCGATGTCCGCCACCTGGATCCGGGCGCAGGCGTTCGGGCAGCCGTTGATGTTGATCGTCAGCGGCTCGTCGAACTCCGGGATCCGGCGCTCCAGTTCGTCGATGAGCGAGGAACCGCGGCCCTTCGTCTCGACGATCGCGAGCTTGCAGAACTCGATGCCGGTGCAGGCCATCGTGCCGCGGCGGAAGGGCGAGGGGGTGACGCGCAGGTCCAGCGCCTCCAGGGCGGCGACGATCGACTCGACCTGCGCCTCTTCGACGTCGAGGACGAGCATCTTCTGCTCCGCGGTGGTGCGGACCCGGCCGGAGCCGTGCGCCTCGGCGATGCCGGCGATCTTCGTCAGGGTGGCGCCGTCGACGCGGCCGACGCGCGGGGCGAAGCCGACGTAGAAGCGGCCGTCCTTCTGGCGGTGGACGCCGACGTGGTCGCGCCAGCGGCCCGCGGGCTGCTCGGGGGCGGGGCCGTCGCTGAGCTTCCGCTTCAGGTACTCGTCCTCCAGGACCCGGCGGAACTTCTCCGGGCCCCAGTCGGCGACCAGGAACTTCAGGCGGGCGCGGTTGCGCAGCCGGCGGTAGCCGTAGTCGCGGAAGATGGAGATGACGCCCTCGTAGACGTCGGGCACCTCGTCCAGGGAGACCCAGGTGCCGAGGCGGACGCCGAGCTTCGGGTTGGTGGAGAGGCCGCCGCCGACCCACACGTCGAAGCCGGGGCCGTGCTCGGGGTGCTCCACGCCGACGAAGGCGATGTCGTTGATCTCGTGCGCCACGTCCAGGAGCGGCGAGCCGGAGACCGCGGACTTGAACTTGCGGGGCAGGTTGGAGAAGTCCTTGTTGCCGACGATCCGCCGGTAGATCTCCTCGATGGCGGGGGTGCCGTCGATGATCTCGTCCGCGGCGATGCCGGCCACGGGGGAACCGAGGACGACGCGCGGGGTGTCGCCGCAGGCCTCGGTGGTGGACAGGCCGACGGCCTCCAGCCGGTTCCAGATCTCGGGCACGTCCTCGATCCGGATCCAGTGGTACTGGACGTTCTGCCGGTCCGTGATGTCGGCGGTGCCGCGGGCGAACTCCTCGGAGATCTCGCCGATGACCCGCAGCTGTTCGGTGGTCAGCCGGCCGCCGTCGATGCGGACGCGGAGCATGAAGTACTCGTCGTCCAACTCCTCCGGCTCCAGGACCCCGGTCTTGGTGCCGTCCAGACCCTGCTTGCGCTGGGTGTAGAGGCCCCACCAGCGCATGCGCCCGCGCAGGTCGTTGGGGTCGATGGAGTCGAAGCCGCGCTTCGAATAGATCGTCTCAATACGTGTCCGCACATTGAGACCGTCGTCGTCCTTCTTGAACTGCTCATTGCCGTTCAGGGGGGTGAAGTGCCCCACGGCCCACTGGCCCTCGCCGCGGTGCCGCCCGGCCTTGCGGCGGGCGGTGGCGGGAGTGGGGTTTTCCGGGGTGGCGGCCATGGCGTTTTGTCCTTCGGGACTGCGAGAGGGCGGCTCTGACCTGCACACTCGCGCTCAGGTCAGAGGGTGGCGCGTCAGTGCGCAGCAGGGTGGGGCAGAAAGAGATTGCGGCGGTGCTGGTTCTCTCAGCGCGCCGAACAGATGGCGCTGGACATGCGGCCGAGGTCGACGTGCCGCCGACTCACCAAGGCAATTCCAGTTCCAGACATGACGGAAGCGTGTCACGGGACTTTGGACCCAGTCCAGCAACGTCCATAATGTGGACGTACTAGTCTCGCCCTGCGAGACGGTGTGCTCCAGGTCACGCACAAGGGGCCCTGCTCGGGCCCCTTGCTGTGGATCGGTGTGCGGCTCGGGCGTACGGCCGCATGTGGTGCGGACGTGCGGTTCAGGCGTGGGCGCCGGGCCAGGGGCCGGGGGTCTCGCTCTCCGCCACCTCTTCCACCGTGGTGTCGAAGAGGCGGAAACCGCGCCGCTCGTAGTTGGCCATGGCGTGCGGGCCGTCGAGCGAGCAGGTGTGCAGCCAGACCCGCTTCGTCGCCTCCCGCCCCGGCCAGCGTTCGGCCAGGTCCCAGGCGCGTGCGGCTCCGTAGGAGAGGAGGTGTCCCCCGATCCGCCGGCCCCGGAAGGCCGGGATCAGGCCGAAGTAGACGATCTCCACCACGCCGTCGTCCTGGGGGTCCAGCTCCACGTATCCGGCCGGCGTGCCCTTGTCGTACGCCACCCAGATCTCGGCCCCCGGCTTCTCCACGATCTCCTGCCACTGCTTGTACGTCAGCGAGAGCCGGTCGTTCCAGCGGATGTCGCCACCGACCGCCGTGTAGAGGAAGCGGCTGAACTCCGCCGAGGGCACCTCTGCGCGCCGGACGGCCACGTCGTCCCCCTCCGGCGGGGTGGCCGGACGGAGGTCGGACGGCGAGGTCTGTTCGAGGGACCAGGTGGTGAGAGTGATGCTCATGGGGTCATCGCATCATGCGGAGCGTCCAATTCCCAGGGCGGGGTGCAGCGCGAGAACCCTTCGGAGACGCCTGTCCACATGGTGGACAGGCCCGCTCCGTCCCCGAGGCGGCCCGGCCGGAGCCGCCGGTGCGCCCCGCATCCTCCTTGTCCCCGGCCCGTACCCCTCGGGACGTCCCGCTCCGCCCACCGGGAACCGCCGGTGCCCCCGGAGGCCTAACCCGGCACGGTTCCGGCCCGGACCGCCGGGGCCGTCGAATGGGGCAGCAGGTCCTCGGGGCGCTCCGGGCCCAGGACCTCCACCGCGATTTCTTCCCGGAAGCGGTACGGGCGGTGCGCCAGGACCCCCGCCAGGTTCCGCCGCACCCGGGACATCTCCGCCCGTACGGTCACCGTCCTCGTCCGGTCCCCGAAGACGTCCTCCGCCAACTCCGCCGCCGTCCGACCGTTCCGGTGCAGCGCCAGTGCGTAGAGCAGTTCGGCGTGCCGGGGGCTGAGCTCCTGTTGCCAACTGCCCGCCGCCCCCGAGACGGCCACCGTCCAGCGGCGCGGCCGGCTGAGGTCCAGCACCACCCGGCTCGCCGCCGCCTCCGGCCCTTCGGGAAGGTGCTCCTCCTCGACCCGCAGCAGCCAACCGCCCGGCAGCGGCTCCACCGCGCACACGCCGAGCGAGGGCAGCCAGACCCGGCCGGCCCGGAACGACTTGGGCAGCGGGACCCGCTCCGTCGGGGCGAGCCCCGTCACCGCCGCCGTCCAACCGTGCGGGTCCACCGCGATCGCCCGGCCGCCCACCCGACACAGGATCGGGGCGGCCACCGCCCGCAGCCGCTCGATCGACCGGTGGTGCCGCTCCCGCATCTCGGCCTCGGCGAGCCGGGCCACCGAGTCGACCAGCGCCAGCATCGCCGGGTGGAAGCTGGACGCGGGGCCGCTGACGTCCAGGATCCCCAGCAGTCGTTGGTCGCGCGGATCGTGCAGGGGGGCGGCGGCGCAGGTCCAACGGTGCAGGGCCTGCACATAGTGCTCGGCGGAGTGCACCCGCACCGCCCGGTCCATTGCGAGCGCGGTGCCGACCGCGTTCGTGCCGGTGGCGCGCTCGGTCCAGGCCGCGCCCTCCTCCAGACAGATGCCGTTCGCCTTCCGCAGGACCGAGAGGTTCCCCTGGCGCCACAGCACCCGGCCCTGCTCATCGGTGATCACCATGATCTGCAGGGAGGCGTCGGCGATGCCCGCGAGCCCCCCGCTGAGCGTCTGCATCACCTCGGAGAGCACCGTGTTCCTACGGCGCTCCTCCAGTTCCTCCCGCTGGAGCAGCACGGTGTCCGTGCCCTTGTCCGGGTCCAGGCCGAGCCTCGCCATGCGCTGCCAGGACGCGTTGATCACCGGGCGGGGCGCGATCGGCGGTCTCCGGCCCGCCAGGGTCTCTTCGCGCACCCGGTGCAGCAGCCGGTCGGCCCGGGCGGCGTCCATGGCGGCGAGCCGCCCCATGTCGAGCTGCGTGTTCTTCATCGGTCTCTCCCAGCCACCCGGGGTGCTGTATCGGTTCTGCATGGGGCAGATGCCCGGAGTGTCGGTGCCCATCGTGCCGTCCGCGACCGTCCGACGAAGCCCGGTTCGGGCAATCCTGCAACCCCTTGCAACTCTGGCGGCCGACCGACTCCCTGCGGGAGAGTGGGCAGAAGCGGCGGGTGGTGCCGTGTCGGCGCAGCACCACCCCCGCTTTTCCGCGCGTGCCGGCCCGATCGGTGCGACACACCCTTCGGGTCCACCCCTGGCACGCGCGGCCCCGCGCCCCCGGACGCCTCCTCAGACCTCTGCCCGAGCCCGCTCCACCAGGGACCGCAGGTCCAGGGTGTGCGGGAGCGTCCCGAGCGCCGCACCACCGTCCCCACCGAGCCGTGCCGCACAGAACGCGTCCGCAACCTCCGGCGGAGCCCACCGCACGAGCAGCGCGCCCTGGAGCACCAGCGCCAGCCGCTCCGTCAGCCGTCGGGCCCGCGCCTCGATGCCCTCCAGATCGGCCAGCTCGACGAGCACCCCCCGGATCGCCCGGTCCAGACGGTGGTCCGCGCCCCGCGCCGCCCCGACCTCCCGCAGCACCGCATCGAGTGCGGCGGGCTCGGTCCGCAGCGCCCGCACCACGTCCAGCGCCTGCACGTTCCCCGAGCCCTCCCAGACCGAGTTGAGCGGCGACTCCCGCAGCAGCCGGGGCATCCCCGACTCCTCCACGTAGCCGTTGCCCCCCAGGCACTCGAGCGCCTCCGCCACCACCGGAGTGCACCGCTTCGTCACCCAGTACTTCGCCGCCGGCACCGCGAGCCGCAACAGCGCCCGCTCCTCCTCCGTGCCGGCGTCGTACGCCGCTGCGAGCCGCAGCCCGAGCACGGTCGCCGCCTCCGATTCCAGCGCCAGATCGGCCAGTACGTTCCGCATCAGGGGCTTCTCGACGAGCAGCCCGCCGAAGGCGCTCCGGTGCGTGCAGTGGTGGACGGCCTGCGCCACCGCCTGCCGCATCAGCGCCGCCGAGCCGAGGACGCAGTCGAGCCGGGTCGCCGCCACCATGCCCATGATCGTCCCGATCCCGCGCCCCTCCTCGCCGATGCGACGGGCCCAGGTCGTGCCGTCGAACTCCACCTCCGCAGAAGCGTTCGACCGATTGCCCAACTTGTCCTTCAACCGTTGGATCGCGAAGGCGTTGCGCGAGCCGTCCGCGAGCACCCGGGGCACCAGGAAACAGGTGAGTCCCGCCGGAGCCTGTGCGAGGACCAGGAAGGCGTCCGACATCGGCGCCGAACAGAACCACTTGTGCCCGGCCAGGACGTACTCGCCGTCGACCGCCAGCGGACGGGCCTCCGTCCTGTTCGCCCGGACGTCGCTGCCGCCCTGCTTCTCCGTCATCGCCATGCCGAGCAGCACCCCGGGCTTCTCCGCCACCGGACGGAGCTCCCGCGCGTACACGTGGGAAACGGCCGCCGGCTCCCACACCGCCGCGAGCTCCGGCTCGGCGCGCAGCGCGGGCACCGCGGCGTGCGTCATCGACAGCGGACAGCCGTGCCCCGCCTCCGCCTGCGAAGCCACCAGGAAACCGGCCGCGCGCCGCACGTGCCCCCCCGGCCGGTCCCACGCATGGGTGAGCCCGGCCGCCACGGAACGGCCCAGGAGCCGGTGCCAGGCCGGATGGAACTCCACCTCGTCGATCCGCCGGCCGTACCGGTCGTGGGTCCGCAACCGGGGCGGGTTCTCGTTCGCCTGCTCGCCCCACTCCCGCAGCTGAGCCGATCCGGTCGCCCGTCCCAGCACCTCCAGTTCCTCGCGCACCTCGGGCAGGAGGTCCGGGTCGAGGTGCCGCTCGACCGCCTCGCTCAGCGCCCGGTCGCTCGTGAAGACGTCGTACCCGACCAGGGGCGGGACCTGATTGGTCACGGTGTGGGTGCTCGCTGCCATGCCGATACGGTAAGCAGGTGCAGGCAGCAAGAGAAACACCCGATCGGCCCGAGCGGCGCCCGTGGAGCAGGCTCCACCGCGCGCGCGTCCTCTACCGCAACGTCTCCAAGCGGAAGATGGGCTGGCTGCTGCTCAAGGACACCGTCAATTCGTGCATCGAGTACCGGATCCTCGGCCTCGCCGCCGAAGCGGCCTTCTTCACGCTGCTGTCCCTGCCGCCGCTGCTGCTCGGCCTCATCGCCCTCCTCGGGTACGCCGACGACTGGACCAACACGGACACCGTCGCCAGCATCCAGGAGAACATCCTCCACGCTGCCGGAACGGTCCTCTCCGACCGGGGCGTCCACGACATCGCCAAACCGCTCCTGGACGACGTCACCCAGGGCAAACGCCCCGAGCTCATCTCCCTCGGCTTCGCCATCGCCCTCTGGTCCGGATCACGGGCGGTGAACGTCTTCATCGACACCATCACCGTCATGTACGGGCTCGACGGCCACCGCGGCATCGTGAAGACCCGGCTCCTGGCCTTCCTCCTCTACATCGTGGCCCTCGTCATCGGTGCCGTCGTGCTGCCCCTCGCGGTCGTCGGTCCCGACCGCGTCGTCGAGCTCGTCCCCTGGGGCACCGAGCTCGTCGCCGTCCTCTACTGGCCCGCCGTCATCCTGCTGTCCGTCGCCTTCCTCACGACGCTCTACCACGTGTCCGTCCCCGTCAGGTCGCCCTGGATCGAGGACATCCCCGGCGCCCTCGTCGCGCTCGGCATGTGGGTGCTCGGCAGCTTCCTGTTGCGGATCTACCTCACCAGTCAGGTCGAGGGGCCGACCATCTACGGCTCGCTCGCCGCCCCCATCGCCGTTCTCCTCTGGATCGGCATCTCGGCCTTCGCGGTCCTCGTCGGCGCCGCCGTGAACGCGGCGATCGACCGCGTCTGGCCCTCCGTCGCCACGGCCGCCGCCCGCGAGGCCAACGAGCGGGCCCGCGCCGTCCAGGCCGCCGAACTGGTCGCCCGCGTGCGTGCCGAGGAGGAGGACGTCGACGAGGACGACCCGGACATGCCCTCCGAGTTTCCCGAGCGCTGGTCCAAGTTCCTCCCGCCGGACGACGTGAAGTCCCGCCTCCACTCGGGCTGGGACAAGGACTGAGGCACACGGCGGGTACAGGTCGAGGGCGCGCCCCGGCACCCGCGCGTCACCACCGGCCGGTTCCCTTCTTCACCCCCGCGTTGTCCGGTCCGCAAGCTCCTCCTGGTCCACCTCCGGACCCGCCACCCTCAGCCTCCGATCACCTGACGCCCCCCGGGGAGACCTCATGCCGCTGCCGACGCGCCCCGTTCGGCCGCTCGCCCTGCCCGTCACACTGCTCCTGGCCACCGCCCTGATGGCCGCCGGCCTGACCGGCTGCTCCGTGCTGTCCCCGTTCAACACATGTGACGACACGGCAGCGCGGCTGAAGGACCTGCGCTCTCAGCCGATCCTGAACTCCACCCCCGAAGGGGCGACCGCCCCGGTGGGGCTCGACTCGGTCGACTCGCGCTGCATCGACGACACCGGCGACGCCTGGCTGTACGCCGCCCGCGTCTACGCCTTTCCCGGCTCCCCGCAGGAGGTCGTGGATTTCTACCGCACCGCCGCCAAGGCGGACGGTTGGCACCTCCAGCACGACCCCTCAGACTCGAGCACCCCCGAAACAACGGCGGGACTGTGCTTCACCAAGGGCGGGGACGGCGAAGCCCTCCTGCTGACCGTGCAGTTCACCAGGGCCAGCGACCTGGAGTTCGCGTACGACTACGACGCCGGGCCGGAGTTCGATGCGGGCTCCGGATTCGAGATAGAGGTCGGATCCGAGACGGACGGGGCGAGAACCGGCTGCTTCGACTGACGCCCTCGGTCTTCACGGACAGGCGGGAGGGCGGACCGCAGCCTGCCCTGCCCCGAGGTGCCGGCGACGGGGGCAGGCAGGCTCGAATCGTGCCGCTCCGGAGGCTGCTGGTCAGCCGGTGACGGCGACCGGGGCGTCCCAGGCGTCGCGGGTCGAGGGTGATGGTGCAGCTGTCGCGGGTCTCCCTGCGGTTGGCCTTGCGCTGGTGGCCTCGGCTGTGGTCGGTGTACGGCTTCGGGTCCCAGGGCCAGTACGACCGCGACGGCCGTCTCCGCCAGCGCTGCGTAGCGGCCTTTTCCGGACAGCCGGTGCTTTGGCATTTCCCTACCCCGTCCGGCATGTCCGGCTCCTGTCTCCGGAGCCGGTTCCACACCTATCCGGAGGTGGCGCGCCCACAGCGGCTTCCGGTTCGGCGCCGTGTAGGTCAGGCCCTGTCGGAGGAGCCGGGATGTGAGGCCGGTTCGTCTGCTGCACGTGTCGGGCGGGTGAGGTCTCGGATTTAATCGGTGGTGCCCTGCCCCGGGGCGGGGCTATGGTTCTGTTCGTTCCGAGGCGCGACCATGTCGCCACCCGGGGAACGGTGTCGGTTCGTTGAGGAAAGACCGGAGGTGAGGACAGTGATGACTGTCACGGTGACGGGCTCTGCCCGCATTCAGGAGTTCATCGTTCGCACCCCCGTGGCCTCCGGCTGACACCCACTCGATCCGCGCGCTCGGAGCGCGCCGCCGGGGCCACCCTTCGAAGGGTTTCCCCTTGTTCCACGCTTCGTTCCGTCCGTCTTCTGTTTCCGACGGCCGTCACCCGCTCGCTCCCTACGGTTGGGACGAGCGCTGGGCCGCCGACTTCGAGCCGTACGCCGGCCGGGGTCTCCTTCCCGGTCGGGTCGTACGGGTCGACCGCGGTCAGTGCGACGTCGCCACCGTCGAGGGCCTGGTCCGTGCCGACACGTCCTTCGTGACCCCGCACGATCCGCTGCGGGTCGTCTGCACCGGAGACTGGGCCGCCGTCGATCCGGTCGATGCCGGCGATCCCCGCTACGTCCGGGCCTGTCTGCCGCGCCGTACGGCCTTCGCGCGTTCCACCTCCTCCAAGCGCTCCGAGGGCCAGGTCCTCGCCGCCAACGTCGACCACGCCGTCATCACGGTCTCCCTGGCCGTCGAGCTCGACCTCGGCCGGATCGAACGCTTCCTCGCCCTGGCCTGGGAGTCCGGGGCCCAGCCGACCGTCGTCCTGAGCAAGGCCGACCTGGTGCCCGACCCGGTCGGACTCTCCTACCTCGTCGAGGACGTGGAGACGGTCGCGCCAGGCGTGCAGGTGTTGCCCGTCAGTTGCACCACCGGTGAAGGGCTCGACGTGCTGGCCGCGACGATCGCGGGGGGCACGACCGTGCTCCTCGGAGTCTCCGGTGCGGGCAAGTCGACCCTGGCCAACACGCTCGTCGGCGAGGAGATCATGACCGTGCAGGCGGCCCGTGACGTCGACGGCAAGGGTCGTCACACGACGACCACCCGCAACCTCTTCGTCCTTCCCGGCGGGGGCGTCCTCATCGACACCCCCGGGCTGCGCGGGGTCGGTCTCTGGGACGCCGAAACCGGTGTCGGCCAGGTCTTCTCCGAGATCGAGGAGCTGGCGGGGGACTGCCGCTTCCACGACTGCGCGCACGACGCGGAGCCGGGTTGCGCGGTGACGGCGGCGATCGAGGAGGGGGCGCTGCCCGCGCGCCGCCTGGAGAGCTACCGCAAGCTGATCCGGGAGAACCGCCGGATCGTGGCCAAGACCGACGCCCGGGTGCGCTCCGAAATGCTCAAGGAGTGGAAGCGGATCGGCGCGGGGGGACGTGCGGCCATGGAGTTCAAGCGGCAGGGCCGGATCCGCTAGCGCCGAGGCCGCGTACCCACCCGCAGCGCGATGTCCGAAAACCGCGAGGCGGGTGGGTGCGGTGCCCCGCACACTGGGAGCCATGAGGGACGACGACACCCGCTACGAGGCGGTCAGCAGCAGGGACGCGCGGTTCGACGGAGAGTTCTTCTTCGCCGTCCGGACCACAGGCATCTACTGCCGCCCCAGTTGCCCCGCCGTCACCCCGAAGCGGCAGAACGTGTCGTTCTACCCCACCGCAGCAGCCGCCCAGGGGCATGGCTTCCGCGCCTGTCGCCGCTGTCGGCCGGACGCCGTGCCCGGCTCGGCCGAGTGGAACGCACGGGCCGATGTCGTCGGGCGCGCCGTGCGGATGATCGGCGACGGCGTCGTCGACCGCGAGGGCGTGCCCGGACTCGCCGGGCGCCTCGGCTACAGCACCCGGCAGGTCCAGCGCCAGCTCACCGCCGAACTGGGGGCCGGGCCCGTCGCGCTCGCCCGTGCCCAGCGGGCACACACCGCGCGCCTGCTGCTGCAGACCACCGGGCTGCCCGTCACCGAGATCGCCTTCGCCGCGGGCTTCGCCAGCGTCCGCCAGTTCAACGAGACGATGCGCACCGTCTACGCCCGCACTCCCACGGCCCTGCGGGCGGAGGCGGGCAGCGGTGCGGGACCCCGCACCGCGCTCGCCGCCGGCGTGCCGCTACGGCTGGCCCACCGGGGGCCGTACGCCGCCGGGGAGGTCTTCGACCTGCTCGCCGCCGAGGCCGTGCCCCGGGTGGAGGAAGTCGTCGGCGCGCCCGGCACCCGCACCTACCGGCGTACGCTCCGCCTCCCGTACGGCACCGGTGTCGTCTCCGTCGACGAGCGCTCCGCCGGCCGCTGGCTGGAGGCCCGCATCCACCTCACCGAACTGCGCGACCTCGCCACCGCGGTGCACCGGCTGCGTCGCCTCTTCGACCTGGACGCCGATCCGTACGCGGTCGCCGAGCGCCTCGGTGCCGCCCCCGGGTTCGCCGCCGAGGTGGCCGCCCGGCCCGGGGTCCGCTCTCCGGGCACGGCCGAGCCCGAGGAGTTCGCCCTGCGGATCGTCCTCGGCGCCGAAGAGGCGGCCCGGGTCGTCGAGCGGCACGGCACCCCGCTGGCCGTCGCCTGCGGTGACCTCACCCATGTCTTTCCCGAACCGGCCGCCCTCAGCGACCACCCCGTTGCGGGACCGTTGGCCCGGGCCCTCGTCGACGGATCCGTACGCCTCGACCCCGGTGCGGACCGCGAAGAAGCCGCGCGTGCCCTGGCCGCCGTTCCCGGGGTGACCGCCGGGACCGTCGCCCTGATCAGGATGCGGGCCCTCGGCGACCCGGACGTGCCGCTGGTGGCCGGGGCCGGGGGCGAGGAGTGTCGGCCGTGGCGCTCGTACGCGGCGTGCTACCTGGGCGCGGCCCCCTGGGGGGCGTAGCCCTCCAGGCCCCAACTGTGGATCCGGCGCGGGCGGATCCGGATCACCTCCTCGCTGAAGTGCGGGCCCAGCCCGTGGGGACCCACGAGGAGCTCCGCCTCACCGCGGATCTCCACGCCCCGCACGCGCCAGGGGCGGGTGCTCAGGAGGTCGTCGACCACCAGTGCCACCTTCGGGTTCTGCTGCAGGTTGCGCCACTTCTTCGTCCGGCCCATCGCGCTGCCGCCCACCAGGACCGTGCCGTCGTCCTGCGGGAAGAAGACCACGGGGTTGGCCTGCGGCTGGCCGGACGGGTCGACGGTCGCCATCCGGCCGAGCCGCCGTCCGTCCGTGAGGTAGGCGCGTTCGGTCTCGTCGAAGCCCTGGAAATCCCTCATGCGTCCAGGATCACGCAGATCGACTCCGGACGAACCGGTGCCGAGGCGGACCGGTGATGAGGTGAACCGGTGCCGAGGCGGACCGGTGGGAGGGGGCGGGCTCAGCCCCAGATCACCGCGCCCGCCCAGGCGCCCACGACCAGCAGACAGGCGAACAGCTCGACGAGCACGCTGGTGCCCGCCGCCCGCATCACCGCCCGGGTCGCCGCCCCGGCCTGGCCGTGGCCCCCGAGGCGGAGCCGCTCCGAGAGGTAGACCCCGCCGACGAAGCCGGGGATCGCGCCGAGCACCGGAATCAGCACGAAGCCCAGGAGGGCGCCGACCCCGGCGTACGCCACCATCCGCCGGGTGATGCCGACCCCCCGCAAACGGCGTGGCGGCAGCTGCCAGACCACCACCTGGGTGAGGAGGAGCAGACCGGTCGAGGAGGCCAACAGGATCCAGGCGAGGTCCGTGCGTTCGTGCAGCGACCACCAGAGCATCGCGGCCCACACCAGCCACGTCCCCGGCACGCCGGGCGCCAGCACCCCGAACAGGCCGAGCAGCATCACTGTCGCGACCATCAGGAGCTGCCACACACCCACGCAACCCAGCCTGCACGACGCCACCGGTCCCCGCAGGTCGCGCAGGGCGTACGGGGTACGGGGTACGGGGCCGGCACCCGCCCTCCCGGCCCGGGACTGACGACCTCGGGGGCACGGTCGACGTCCGGGGCGCCCGGAGGCCCGCCCCGAAGCGCCTCCCGCCCGGCCGGGCGACCGCACCCCTTCGAAGCGCCGGTCCCGTGCCCGGGCTCAGTCGCGGGCGACCCAGCCCTTCTCGTAGGCGTGCCAACCCAGCTGCAGCCGGGTCGTGACCCCCGTCAACTCCATCAGTCCCTTGACCCGCCGCTGTACCGTCCGCAGCCCCAGGTCCAGCTGCTTCGCCACGCTGGCGTCCGTCATGCCGGCCAGGAGCAGCGACAGGATCTCCAGGTCCATCACGTCCGGGCCCGGGGCCTCGTCCTCGGTGATCTGCGCACCCGCGCCGAGCCGTAGCGGCAGGGCCTCCCGCCACACCGATTCGAACAGGCCCGTCAGGGATTCCAGGAGCCCGCTCGCGTGCACGACGATCGCCGAGGGTTCTGCGCCCCGCCCGGTCAGCGGCACCATGGCCAGGGACCGGTCGGCGATGACGAGCTTGGTGGGAACGCGGTCCGCGACCCGGACCCTCTCCTCCCGGCCCAGTGCCGCCGAGAGTTCGAGGAGCCCCGACGGCAGGGTGAGCACCTCGCGCTCGATCACCACCCGGTAGCGCACTCCGCGCCCGGCCGCTTGTTCCTCGGCGTCGTTCTCCAGGCCGGAGACGGCGATCGGCTTGCCCGTCACGAGCGCACACACCTCTTCCTGCGCGCCCAGTTGGAGCTGGAGGAAGCGGTGGGTCACCGCGCTGGTGCCCGTCACCACCTCCACCAGGTCGTGCACGGCCGCTTCCGTCGCCTCCGCCCGGTACTCCTCGGCGAGCAGCGCTGCAGCCAGCTCGGCCTGCTCCAGTTCGTGGCGCTGTTGGGTCAGGAGCGCGCCGAGCGCCACTCCCGGCGGGGCCGCCACCCAACGGCCGGTGCAGGCCGAGGACTGGGCGGCGAGCCCCTGCGCCTCAAGGCGGCGCAGCGCCCGCTCGGTGTCCTGCTCGGGCAGGGCGAGCCGGTGCGCGAGGTCGGAGACCTCGGCCGCGCCCAGCGCGACCAGGGCGCGGTACGCAGACTCCTGGAGCTCGTCCAGTCCTATTGCTCCCAGCATCGATGCCCCACCCCTCGCCCCACCCCGGTGCGCCGTCCCCGGGCCTTCTGGGGACGGCCCACCGGAGCCATTCGTTCCGTTGGTGACCTGGCGGGAAACGGCCACGGCGCATTCCCGCCTCCTTCATCATCCCTGTACCTCCCTCACCTCTGCCAATGTGGCGCCACCGCAGCACCAACAACCTCCGCGGAAGGGTGTATTGCGCCTTTCTTCCGAATTCAGATGGGGAGAGCGATGCATCCGATGTCGCGTACGGTCCGGGGGGTGGCCGTCGCCCCCGTCGTCACCACGGCGTCCCCGAGGTCCCTGCCGAAGCCGGGAGGGGCACGCTGGAACAGGACTCCACGAAGAACCGCAGCAGGGTGTGGGCCCGCTCCGCGTCCGTCAATTCGGTGGGGAAAACCACCTCACGGCGTGATGGCAAGGTCTATTCTCGGGACATCCCGATTCCCTTCCTCCGGTACGACCTTCCGGAGGGCGGATGCAAGACCCTCGCCGCTACCGACGGCCAGCACATCGGCCTGACCGCGACGGGACACGCGGGCCACACCCCCGCGGCGCTCGCCTCGGCGAAGCTCTCGTCCCCCTACGACGGAGGCGCGAGCCGGCCCGAAGCGCAGGTCCCCCAGCAGGACGACGGCTGGACCGCCACCGCGAACCGTGCGGATGTGACGGGCGAGCAGGTCACTCCGGGGGGCCGAACCGACGGACGCGCACGGCAACTCCGTCACCCAGACCGTGGTCCGCGCTGACGACGTGCGTTGACCACGCCGGTCCGCCGGGCGTCCTTCCCGTGGGGGGTGGGGTCGTCCGGCGGACCACCCGTTTGCAGCAGCGCTTTTCCCGATGTCCCGGTTTCCGGCGCTGTGCGCGGTGGACAATAAGGGCATGACTCAGCAGGGGGACAGCTGGTGGGACAAGCTCTACGACGCGTCGGCGCCGGACACGGCCCCGACGGCCTCGGGCGACACGCTCGACGACCACTTCGACAGCGCGACCCGCGCCACCGTCGGACCGCCGGTCGGACTGCCGGCCCGGACGCCCGGCGAGAGCCCTGCGGCGGGTCCGGTCCGGGATCCCGAACCGCCCCGTGACCCCAGGGTCACACGGCTCCCCGACCGTGAAGCCGACCGAGAACCCGCCCCGGATCCGGGGCCGCCACCTCCGCCGTCCACCCCACCACCACCCGCCCCATCGCCGTCCGCTCCGCCGGCGCCGGCTGCCGACCAGCTTCCGCCCGCACCCCTCTCCCCGCCCGTGCCCCCGCCCGTCCCCCCACCATCTGCCGTCTCGCCGGTCGTGCTGGGGAAGGCGCCCTGGGAAGCACCCGACGCGGGTCCGCGCACGTTCCCCGGAGCCCCACCGCCGACGGTCGGGCCACCCACGGTCCAGGTGTCGGGGCTTCCGGCGGTCGACGAGGAACCGGAGACCGACACCGGGCCCGACACCGGGCCCGACACCGGGCCCGACACCGGGCCCGACACCGGGCCCGACACCGGTCCCGCCGCCGGGGCGGTCGTGTCCGTGCCCCGGCCGAGAACCGGCTTCGTCGGCAGCAGACCGCCCACGTACGAGGCCGAACCCACCGCCCTACCGGTTGCCCGCCCCGGCGAACTCGCCCAGCTGGTCGCCGACACCGTCCTCGACGGCGCCCGCTACGGCACCTGCACCCTGCGGGCCGCATCCGTGCGGGGAGACTCAGCCCGCTACCGGGGCGAACCCCGCCGCGACGCCCTCCTCACCGCCCGCTTCGGGCACGACGAGACCGCACTCGTCCTGGTGGCCGTCGCAGCTGGTTCCCGCGCCGCCGAAAACGCCCACCTCGCTGCCGCCGACGCTTGCCACTGGATCGCCGAGGCCGTCGGTCGCAGCCATGCCCGGCTCTCCGAGGACATCAGGTCCGGCCGCCGCGGCGACCTCAAGTCGGGACTGCACCGGCTCACCGACCGCACGTGCGGCAAGCTGCGGGCCCGCGCCGTCGAACGGGGCCTCGCCCCCGACGAGTACGCCGCGACCCTCCGGTGCCTCCTCGTCCCGGCCGATCCCGAGTGCCGCACCCGGGTCTTCTTCGGTACCGGCGGAGGGGGGCTCTTCCGGCTCCGCGACGGTTCCTGGCAGGACCTCGACCCGCTGCTTCCCGAACCGATCGCCGCCACCGCCCCTGCCAGCGCCCCCGCCAGCGGCGCCCCCGCCCCCGCCCCGGTCCTCGGCTCCCCGTCGACCGGCCCGGAGGCGACCCGGGACGGCGACCGGCTCACCGTGGACCTCGACATCGCCACCGCGCCACCGCTCGTCGAGGAGCCCGTGCCGCCGCCCGCCGAGCCGTTCCGCTTCCGGGCCTCGGTCGCCCGGCCGGGCGACACCCTGCTCCTCGCCTCTCCCGGACTCGCCGATCCGATGCGCGGCGAACCGGCCCTCGCCCAGGAGCTCGCCACCCGTTGGGCCGGTGTCGAGCCACCGGGCCTCGCCGCCTTCCTCGCCGACACCCAACTGAGGGTGACGGGGTACGCCGACGACCGCACGGGGGTGGCCGTCTGGGAGGCGTGATCCGCCGGGCCGTGTGTTGATGGAGCCATGGCCAAACAGAGCGTGGCGGAACAGTTCGTCGACATCCTGGTCCGGGCGGGCGTCCGGCGCCTGTACGGAGTGGTCGGCGACAGCCTGAATCCGGTCGTCGACGCGATCCGCCGTACCCCCGCGCTCGACTGGATCCAGGTCCGGCACGAGGAGACCGCCGCGTTCGCCGCAGGCGCCGAGGCCCAGATCACCGGCGGCCTCGCCGCCTGCGCGGGCTCCTGCGGCCCGGGCAATCTGCACCTCATCAACGGGTTGTACGACGCCCACCGTTCCATGGCCCCGGTCCTCGCCCTCGCCTCCCACATCCCGTCCGGCGAGATCGGCCTGGGGTACTTCCAGGAGACCCATCCCGACCAACTGTTCCGCGAGTGCAGCCACTACAGCGAACTGATCTCCAACCCGGCGCAGATGCCCCGGCTGCTCCACACGGCGATCCAGCACGCCGTCGGCCGCGGTGGCGTCAGCGTCGTCTCGCTCCCCGGTGACATCGCCTCCCGGACGGCCCCGGAGAAGACGGTGGAGACCGCGCTCGTCACCTCCCGACCCACGGTCCGCCCGGGGGACGGCGAGATCGACGCCCTCGTGCGGATGATCGATGCCGCGGACCGGGTGACGCTCTTCTGCGGCAGCGGCACGGCCGGGGCGCACGCCGAGGTGATGCAGTTCGCCGAACGGCTCAAGGCGCCCGTCGGCCACGCCCTGCGGGGCAAGGAATGGATCCAGTACGACAATCCGTACGACGTCGGCATGAGCGGCCTGCTCGGGTACGGGGCCGCCTATGAGGCGACCCACGAGTGCGACCTGTTGGTCCTGCTCGGCACCGACTTCCCGTACAACGCCTTCCTGCCCGACGACGTCAAGATCGTGCAGGTGGACGTCCGGCCCGAGCGCCTCGGCCGCCGCTCCCGGCTCGACCTGGCGGTCTGGGGCGACGTCCGGGAGACCCTGCGCTGTGTGACGCCCCGGGTCCGGGCCAAGTCCGACCGGCGCTTCCTCGACAAGATGCTGAAGAAGCACGCCGATGCGCTGGAGGGCGTCGTCAAGGCGTACACCCGCAAGGTCGAGAAGCACGTTCCCGTCCATCCCGAGTACGTCGCCTCGGTCATCGACGAGCTGGCCGACGAGGACGCCGTGTTCACCGTCGACACCGGCATGTGCAACGTCTGGGCGGCCCGCTACCTCTCGCCCAACGGGCGGCGCAGGATCATCGGGTCGTTCAGCCACGGCTCCATGGCGAACGCCCTGCCACAGGCGATCGGCGCCCAGTTCACCGACCGGAACCGGCAGGTCGTCTCGCTCTCCGGGGACGGCGGCTTCTCGATGCTGATGGGCGACTTCCTGACCCTCGTCCAGTACGACCTGCCCGTGAAGGTCGTCGTCTTCAACAACTCCTCGCTGGGCATGGTCGAGCTGGAGATGCTGGTCGCCGGCCTGCCCTCGTACGGGACGACCAACAAGAACCCGGACTTCGCCGCCATCGCCCGCGCTGCCGGGGCCCACGGCGTCCGCGTCGAGAAGCCCAAGCAACTGGCGAGCGCCCTCAAGGGCGCCTTCGCGCACAAGGGGCCGGCCCTGGTCGACGTCGTCACCGACCCCAACGCGCTCTCCATTCCGCCGAAGATCAGTGCCGACATGGTGACCGGCTTCGCGCTCTCCGCCAGCAAGATCGTCCTGGACGGGGGAGTGGGACGGATGGTGCAGATGGCCCGCTCGAACCTGCGGAACGTGCCCAGGCCCTGACCCTCTGCCACCACCTCATGAATGCGTACGGTGATGCGGGGCATGCATCCCCGTGAGCCTGTTCGACGCGACGTGTGGGTGGGGGATATGGCCGGGGAGGCACGACAGCCGACTCAACTGCTCAGGAAGGTGGGATGCGCGGATCTCACCGCAGTGCCGGAGGTGCGGCACGCCCTGCGGGAACTGCTGCGGAAGTGGGGCGGACCGGGTGACTCCGACGTGGCCGAACTGCTCACCAGCGAACTGGTGACCAATGCCCTGGTCCACACCGAGCACGGCGCCGTTGTGACCGCGACGGTCGTTCCCGAGCAGGTGAGGGTCGAGGTCCGTGACTTCGTGCCGGGCCTGGAGCGCCCGTGCGCGCCGCCCGCCGACGACGGCACGCACGGCAGGGGGCTGGTCCTCGTCCAGGCGCTCGCCGACTCCTGGGGGGTCGAGCAGCAGGAGCTGGGCAAGGTGGTGTGGTTCGAACTGACCGGCGGGGCCGCCGGAGGGGCGGCCCCGCCGGTCTCCACAGGGGAACGGCTCAGCCGAACTGCTGCTCCAGGTCCTTGAGCTTGCGCTCCAGGGAGTCGAGGCGGGGCAGCGCTTGGGTGTCGTCCTCGGCGGTGAGGTCCACCGTCCGGGGTTCGCCGGGACGGGGCTCAGCGCCCCTCACGGCTTGCAGGGAGGGCCGGGTGCGAAGCGGCAGTTGTCCGGGGTCCGCTATGGCGGGCTCCGCGACGGGGGCCTGCACGGCAGCCGTCGCGGAGCCCGACCCGGCGCCCGTCCCCGGCGCGGGAGCGCCACCGGGGGCGACGTTGAGCGCGGCCATCTCGACCTGGCGTCCGCCGCCCCGGCCGAGCCCGAAGGCGCGGTGCTGGCGGTTGATCGCCTTGAGCCTCGCCCGGTCCAGCTTGACCTGGTCGCGCCGGCGGATCCGGTTCTGCTCCCGCTCCTTCCGGTCCTCGCGCACCTCGTCGACCGCCTCGTCCAGGGTCCGCACGCCCTCCAGGAGCATCAGCGACCAGGCGGCGAAGGTTTCCCTGGGCGCCCTCAGCCACCGCACGATGCGGATCTGCGGCAGCGGACGGGGCACCAGTCCCTGTTCGCGCAGTGCGGCCCTGCGGGTCTGCTTCAGTGCCCGGTCGAACAGCACCGCTGCCGACAGGGACATGCCCGCGAAGAACTGGGGTGCTCCGTCATGGCCCATTCCGCGGGGTGCGTGCACCCAGTTGAACCAGGCCGCAGCGCCCGCGAACAACCAGACGAGCAGGCGCGAACCGAGGGCCGCGTCGCCGTGGCTGGCTTCGCGGACGGCGAGCACCGAACAGAACATGGCCGCGCCGTCGAGGCCGAAGGGGACGAGGTACTCCCAGCCGCCGACCAGGTTGAGGTTCTGGCGGCCGAACCCCACCAGGCCGTGGAAGGAGAGCGCCGCGGCAACGGCCGCACAGCAGAAGAGGAGCCCGTACGAGGCGAAGCCGTAGACGGCCTCCTTGCGTCTGCGACGTTCCTCGCTGCGTTCCCAGGAGTCGTCGGCCGCGGCCTGGTCACCGGCGCGCTTCCCGCGCGCGAGCACCGCAACCGCCGTGAGGACCCCGGCCACCATCACGCCGCCCGGAAGCAGCCAGTCCAGCGATATGTCGGTCAGTCTCATGCGGTGTCCCTTGCATCGCAGTAGGGCGTTTGGCGGCCCATACTGGCCGACCCCGCGGGGTGCCCAAGGGGTTTCCGGGCAAGAGCACGCCATCGGGGTCCGACGGCATACGAATAGGTACGTTCTGGTCGAACATCCATTCAGGGAGCGATGCTTGGGTTCGATTTACGCCACCCGGACAGGTGGCGTAACCGCCCGACCGCCTCAGCCGGCAGCGGCCATCCGGCGGGTGCGCTCGGAGTCGGACGTGCGGGGGCAGGTGAGACAGGTGTCCTCCGGGCGCAGCGTGTAGAAGAAGCAGCAGCTGACCCGGTCGCGCGTGGTCCGCGGAGCGTCGTCCGCCCCTTCGGCGCCGACCAGGTCGCGGAAGCCCGCGGCCCCCGCATAGGGCTTGTGCGGTGCGGGTGACGGGAGGAGCAGTGCGAGCTCGGCCACCGCCCGTTCCTCCTCGCCGAGCAGGGCGGCGACGTACCAGAGGCCCTCCACGATCTCGTCCGTGGCCATTCCCCACAGGGCCCGGCGCCCGCGTCGCATCCGGGGCCCGAAGCCGCCGACCACGGCCTCGAAGTGTTCGGCGAGCGAGGTGCGCACCTCGGCCCGCAGGGCTTCCGCGTCGGCGACGACCCGCGCCCCGGGCAGGGCGGCGGCGGGATCGTCCGGCAGGCAGGCGAACTCCTCGACGCGGGCGACCATGCGGCCGAGCGTGCGGTGGAAGGCCACGTTGCGAGCGGGGAGTCGGGGTACCCGGCGGTCCAGGAACCAGGGGACGGTGACGAGCAGGCAGGCCGGCCAGGCGTAGCGGTGCAAGCCGAAGCCCGCAACGACGTCGGGGCGGGCCCGGGCGCCGTGGTCGCGGAGGACTTGGGCCTCGTCCCAGGAGAGGAAGGCGTCGAGCGCGGGGCCGCCGGCCGCGAGGGAGTCCGCGGCGACCCAACCCGCGCCGCACGGCAGTCGTCCGTCCGGGGCGACCTCCTCCAGCCGGAGGGCGGGGAAGGCCTCGGCGAGCCGGGCGTAGGCGGGGGCGACGGGGGAGGCGGGCAGCAGGGCGGGGACGGCCATGGGGGACCACCGAATCGCGAGCGTTGGAAGGCTAGCCTTACCTTACTCGATTCTGCTCGGCCATTCCCCACGGCACCCCCTCCCACCTGCGAAGCGGCCCGTATGCCCCGGATGTCGGTCCGTTCGCCTATGGTGCATGGAGGACCCGGGCGACGCGAGCCCGGCCTGGCACGAGGCCGCAGGAGGACCCGGGTGGAGCAGGGCGCAGCGCGCGAGCGGGCGACGGACCGACCGTCCCCGCCCTTCGGCGACGCCCCACGCGCCGTCCCCCCGCGTCCGGAGGCGGTGTGCGCGGCGTCGGTGCGGACGGAACCGGTCCGCCCGACCGCCCCGTCCACGGAGCCCGTCCGGGGAGCGTCCGTGCGGACCGGTTCCCCGTCCACGGGGTCCGCCCGCGTCCCGGAGCAGGCGCGCGGCGGGGAAGCGGGCCGGGAGGCAGGATCCGCCCGGGGCGAGCACCCGCACGGAGCGGCGGCGAGCCCCGGCCCCCGCGCCGTACGGCGGCACTCCGTCCGGGGCCAGGTCCTCGACGCCCTGCGCACCGCCCTCGTCGGCGGAGAGCTCCTCCCCGGCGAGGTGTACTCGGCCCCCGTGCTCGCCGAGCGCTTCGGCGTCTCCGCCACCCCCGTGCGCGAGGCCATGCAGCGCCTCGCCGTCGAGGGGGCCGTCGAGGTCGTCCCCAACCGGGGCTTCCGCGTCACCGAGCGGACCCCCCGTGAGCTCGCCGAGCTGGCCGAGGTGCGCGCGCTCATCGAGGTGCCCGTCATGCTCGGACTCGCCCGTACCGTGCCGGCCGCCCGCTGGACCGAGCTCCGCCCGCTCGCCGACGCCACCGTCGCCGCTGCCGCCCGGGGCGACCGCGCCCACTACGCCGAGGCCGACCGGGCCTTCCACCGGGCCGTGCTCTCCCTCGCCGGCAACCAACAACTGCTCGCCGTCGCCGACGACCTGCACCGCCGCTCCCAGTGGCCCCTGATCAGTGCGCCCGCGCTTCGGCACGGCGAGCTCGTCGCCGACGCGGCCGAGCACACGGCCCTGCTCGACGCCCTGATCGCCCAGGACCTGACGGTCGTGCAGAGCCTGGTGCGGGAGCACTTCACCGGCTCGGACTGCTGAGGGCCCTACCGCGGCCCCGGCGGGCGCACGCCGGCCACGGCACCCCGCCGCACTCTCGGGCCGCCTCCGTGCGCCCGGTGCGAGGACGGCCCTCCGCCCTGCGCTGCAGCGGATGTGACGCCCCGCGGTGCACCGGATCCGACGTCGTGCGCCGGTCCACCGCGGATCACGGGACGGTCCCGGGGGCCGGGCCGGTCGACGGGGCACCCCACCGAGCCCCGGACGACTAAGGTCGGAGGTGTCAGCTGCCCGCACCGCGTCACCCGTGAGGTGTCCCATGCCGTCCGCGCCCCCGTCCCCGGTGTGGGACGGCACGGAAGCCGAGGCCACCGCCCTGCTCGGCTGGCTCACCGACCCCGATGCGCCCCGGCTCTGCCTCGTCACCGGTGCGCCGGGCAGCGGCAAGACGGCGCTGCTCGGCTGGCTCGCGGCACACGGTCAGCGCTCCGCCCGCTCTCGCCGCCGTACGCCCCGGGTGTGCGTTCCGCTCGCCGGACAGAGCGCGGTCGGGGCGGCCTGGACGATCGCGGATCGCCTCGGCGTCGTCGCCAGGTCGCCGGGCGACCTCGTCCACGCCCTCGCCACCAGCGAGACGCGTCCCATGGGCCGCGTCCTCCTCCTCCTCACGGACCTGCACGCCGCCGCCGAGCCCGCCGCGCTCACCCGGCTCATCGCAGAGCTCGCCGGCGTGGGGCGCATCCGGCTCGTCGTCGAAGCCCGCAGCGGAACCCCCGCCCCCGCCCTCCTGCGGTCCGAACGCAGGGTCACCGTCGTCGATCTCGACGGCGCATCCGAAAGCACCGACGGCGCCCCCGTCGAGCCGGCACCCCCGCTGCCCGACCTCTCCGACCCGCTGGCCGTCTGCGCCGCCGATCCCCTCCTCGTCACCACGGCCTACGTCACCGGTGCGGCACTCGCCGGGGTGCCGGGCACCCTCGACGGGCCCGAGCCGTCCGGCCGCCCCGGTGAGGCCGCCGTCGACGAGCACGGCGGGCTGCGCACCGCCTGGATGCGCGCCGGGCAGTCGCTCTGCCGCGAACAGTCTTCGTCGGAGCGGGCGTTGGTGCTGCTCGCCGCCCTCGGCGACGGCGCCGACCCCCGGCTGCGGCCCGCGCTCGCCGCGCTCGCGGAAGCGACCCCCTGGCGGTTCCGGTGGGCCCGCCACCGCGGCGACCTGAACCCGCCCTGGCCCGGACCGGTCACCGTGCTCGGCGCGGCAGGGGGCCCGCTGGCGAGCGTCGTCCTCGTCGCCGACCCCACCGGAACGGTACGCCTGCTCCACGAGGCCGACGCCAGGCCCGCCGGGCGCCTCGCGCACTCCGTCGCCGGCCGGGTCACCGCGCTCGCGCCGGCACCCGACGGCACGGTGCTGCTCCTGGACGACCGGGGCCGGCTGCACTCCGTGCGCGGGACGGAGCCGCGTGCCCCGTACCTGGAGCGGCTCACCACGGCGGTTTCGGCGACCCTGGCCCGGCATCCGGGCACGGCCCTCTCGGCGATCGCGGGTTCGGTGGTGGTGGGGGACCGGCTGGGCTCCGTCCATGCCTTCGGGCTGACGGGTCTGCACCAGTCCGCTTCGCACAGCGGCAGGGTCACGGCGGTCGCCGCGGTCGAGTCCGAGACTCCGTTCGTCTGTTCCGGCGGCGTGGACGGGACCGTCCGGCTCTGGACCCCCGGCCGGGAACCGAGTCCCGAACCCCTTGCCGAGCGTCCCTCGCCGGTGGTCTCCCTGCATGCGACCGAGACGCCGCGCGGGCCGCTGGTCGCCGCGGCCTGGGCGGACGGGCTGGTGGAACTCCACCGACCGGAGGGCGGCCCGACGCTCTCCTTCCGGCCGGGCCTTCCCGTCCGCGCGGTTGCGGTCACCGGCTCCGGTTCCCTGCTCGTCGGAACCGACGAGAGTCTGGTGTGCCTGGCCCCTAAGGACGACTGACGAGGCGTCACCAGACTCTCCGTGGTGTGCCCTCAGGTGGCTGCCCGGGGGGTCAGTTGGGCCGAGAGCCAGGTCGGCACCCCGCCGAGCAAACGGAAGAGGCGCCGTGCTTCGGCCCGCAGGCGACCCGCCTCCGGCTCGGTCTCGGTGGTCGCCAAGGCGGTGAGTGCCGGAGCCGTGCCGACCAGGTAGCCCAACTCCTCCCGAATCCGCAGTGATTCGGCGAAGCCGTGTCGCGCCTCGGCCAACTCACCCTCACGCAGGGCGAGTCCGGCGAGGTGGCGCCATGTGGAGGAGAGCAGGAGGGAGTCGCCCTGGGCGTGCGCCCCGGCGTGCGCCCTGCGGTACGCGGCCCGGGCCGCCTGGGGGGAGTCCCCGAGGTTCTGGGCGACCAGCCCGCGCCGGAAGTCGAGCAGCGGTCGCCCTTCGGCGGAGGGGGCGATCAGTGCCGCCGCCCGCCCCAGCGCCATCCGCGCCTCGTCGGCCCGGTCGCGCACGCCCAACAGCGTTGAGGCGTAGGCGAGGTAGCCGCGTTCACAGGCCGCGGCGCCGCGCTCTTCGTCGGTACGGGCGACGGCCTCGGCCGCCCGCAGCGCCTCCTCCGCGTCGGCCCAGCCCTTTTCGGTGTAGAGGCAGCGCTCGATCAACAGCGCGGCCCGTTCGAGTGCGGCTGCCGGTTCCGCGGCGTGCGGTGCGAGCAGCGCCGCCGCGTCCGTCCAGCAACCTCGGGAGCGGAGACGCCATATGGCGGTCTCCACGGGTGTCTCCTTGCCGTAGGCGAGGGACGGATCTTCGCCACCCCTTGATTCGGAACCAGACATGGCGGTATCCGCCACATTGCCCTCCCCGAGCGCGCCATTGAGCTGTTGAGTAGGACGGCATCTCAGCACGAACGGCAGCACCCGGCCAAGGGGTCGGGTGAAAAAATTCACAAGAGTCCGCGGGGGGTGGGGGCCCCGGTCCGGGCCGGATCAGGCGGGGGGCAAAGGGCCGTTCGGCCCGTGATCAAGCCGGTGATCAGGCCCGGGCCCCTTTTCCGGGGGCCCGGGAGAAGGCCCGTCGAGCGTCCGGTCAGCACCCTTGCAGAGTCGCCCGAAAGAGTGAATCGCCGAGCCCTCCGGAGGGCTCCGGACCCTCCCCGCCCGACGTCGCCCGACCGGCCCCGGCGCTCTCCCCGCACCCGCCCGCCGGACCCCGTCGGGCTCAGCTCATCCGCAGTGCGAGGAAGAAGTCGAGCTTGTCCTCCAGGCGGGAGAGGTCACGGCCGGTGAGCTGCTCGATCCGGCCCACCCGGTAGCGCAGCGTGTTCACGTGCAGGTGGAGCCGGGACGCACAGCGCGTCCAGGAGCCGTCGCAGTCCAGGAATGCCTCCAGGGTGGGGATGAGCTCCGCGCGGTGGCGCCGGTCGTAGTCCCGCAGCGGGTCGAGCAGCCGTGCGGTGAAGGCGCGCCGCACGTCGTCCGGGACGAACGGCAGCAGCAGCACGTGCGAGGCCAGCTCGTGGTGGCCGGCCGCGCAGACCCGGCCCGGGCGGGCGGCGGCCACCCGACGGGCGTGCCGGGCCTCCTCCAGGGCCCCGCGCAGTCCCTCCGCCGAGTGCACGGCCGCACTGACGCCGAGCGTGAGGCGCCCGTCGTCGGCGAGCCCGGCGGAGAGCGGCGCGCGCACGGAGGCGAGCAGCGTGTCCGCGTGCAGGCCGAGTGCGGGGGCGGGACCCTCGTCCTCGCTCTCCGGCAGGGGCCCCGTCGCCAGCGGGACGAGGGCGATCGCCTCGTCGCCGCTGTGCGCGACGGCGATCCGGTCGACGGACTCGGCGCCGACGGTCGCCGGGTCGACGAGGACCTCCTCCAGGAGCGCCTGGGCGACCGGGCCGGTGTCCACGGCGGGGCCCTGGCCGGCCTCCTGGTCCCAGTCCACGCGGGCCACGACCACCTGCCAGTGCGGGGCCGTGCCGAGCCCGGGCAGCAGGACCGGGGCGGCGACCCGCAGTCGGGCCGCGATCTCGGCGGGCGCGGCGCCCGTCTGCACGAGCTCCAGGACCTCCTGGGCGAGCCGGCGCCGCACCGTGCGGGCCGCGTCGCGGCGGTCCCGCTCGACGGCGATCAGCTGGGTGACGCCCTGGAGGAGGTCGAGCCGGGCGGCGGGCCAGTCCCCGGCGTCCGCCTCGACGGCGAGCAGCCAGTCCGACAGGACCGTCTCGCGCACGTCACGCGAGGCGGGCCCGGTTCCCCGGCCGGCGTTGCGGATCGGGAAGAGCGAGTACGTCGTCCCCGCGACGCCCACGCGGTGCGGGCCGCGCCGACCGGTCCGGGTGGCGGCCAGGTGCTCACCGGCCAGGGTGGCGGCGAGCCCGGCGTCCAGGGGCTCGCCCGCCCCCGCGATCTGCCGGCCGGTGGGCGACAGGACCCAGGCCCGCAGGTCCAGGTCGGAGCCGAGGAGGTCGAGGACGACCTCGGGGCCGCCGCCCGCCGGACCGGAGGTCATGAGCCGACGGTGCCGGTCGACGACGGCTGCCAGGTCGCCGGCCCGCTCGCCGGAGACCTGTCGAACAACGTGCTCGGTGATCGTCGCGAAAGCAACGGATTCATTGACCGCGAAAAGCGGCAGACGATGGCGCAAACACGCCTGTACGAGATCGTCGGGGATGTCGCCCAGCTCCGCCTCGCCCGCCGCCATGGCCGCCACCCCGGCCGAGGCCAGGATCCGGACGAAGGGTTCGGAGTCCGCCGGGTCCGCCCTCCAGGCGAGACCGGTCAGCACCAGCTCGCCGCCCGAGAGGTAGCGGCTGGGGTCCTTCAGGTCCGTCGTCATCACGCCGCGGACGGTTCGGTCCAGCTCCTCCTCGCCCCCGAGCAGGCGCAGCCCGAGCGCGTCGTTCTCCAGCAGTGCGCGCAGCCGCATCGTGTCGCCGCCGTTCCTTCGTTCGCTGATGGGGTGTGTCGCGTTGTCGACGGTGGCGTGGTGCCACCGTTTCCAGGGGAAAACGGCGAGGTTTCCGTTCCTCGCCTTTCGTTCGAATCTACAAGACGACGAAGGGCACCAGCCAACTCCTTCATGTTTTCGGTGACTGCACCCGGGCGATCGTGGCTTGTGTACTAGGCCACACACCGCGTGAACAGCACATGAACACGATGCCGAGGGCCGGCCGTCCCCCCGGGCCCGGGCAATCGCCCCCCGATCGCCAGAATCACTAGAAGAGAGCCACCATGGACTTCCTTCGCCCCGCCAGCTGGGAGGAGGCGCTCGCCGCCAAGGCCGAGCACCCCACGGCCGTGCCCATCGCCGGTGGTACCGACGTCATGGTCGAGATCAACTTCGACCACCGGCGCCCCGAGTACCTCCTGGACCTGAACCGTATCGAGCTGCTGCGCGAGTGGGAGGTCGGCGAGGAGAACGTCCGCCTCGGCGCCTCCGTTCCGTACACCCAGATCATGGAGAACCTCCGCGCCGAACTGCCGGGCCTCGCGCTCGCCTCGCACACGGTCGCCTCCCCGCAGATCCGCAACCGGGGCGGCGTCGGGGGCAACCTCGGCACCGCGTCGCCCGCCGGTGACGCCCACCCCGCCCTGCTCGCCGCGGGTGCCGAGGTCGAGGTCGAGTCGCAGGCCCGGGGTAGCCGCTTCATCCCGATCGACGAGTTCTACACGGGCGTGAAGCGGAACGCGCTGCAGCCCGACGAGCTCATCAAGACCGTCCACATCAAGAAGGCGGACGGCCCCCAGCAGTACTCCAAGGTGGGCACCCGCAACGCCATGGTCATCGCCGTCTGCGCCTTCGGACTGGCCCTGCACCCGGAGACCCGGACGGTGCGCACCGGCATCGGCTCCGCCGCCCCGACCCCGATCCGCGCCAAGGAGGCCGAGGACTTCCTCAACGCCGCCCTGGAGGAAGGCGGCTTCTGGGACAACGGAAAGATCATCACCCCGTCGATCGCGAAGCAGTTCGCCGACCTCTGCTCGGGTGCCGCCAACCCGATCGACGACGTCCGAGGCACCGCCAAGTACCGGCGCCACGCCGTCGGCATCATGGCCCGCCGCCAGCTCGGCTGGACCTGGGAGCAGTACCGCGGCGACCGCCGCACGCTTGAGGGAGCTGCCTGATCATGCGCGTCAATTTCACGGTCAACGGTCGTCCGCAGGAAGCCGACGACGTCTGGGAGGGCGAGTCCCTCCTCTACGTCCTGCGCGAGCGTCTGGGGCTGCCCGGCTCCAAGAACGCCTGCGAGCAGGGCGAGTGCGGTTCCTGCACGGTCCGCCTCGACGGGGTGCCGGTCTGCTCGTGCCTCGTCGCCGCCGGCCAGGTCGAGGGCCGCGAGGTGGTCACCGTCGAGGGGCTGGCCGACTTCGCCAAGCAGCGCGAGGAACACGGTCACGGCGGCTGCGCCTCCGGGGCCTGCGGCACCCCGCTCGACGAGGCCAAGCAGTGGCAGGCCAAGCCCGGTCAGGACTCCCAGACGGGCGAGGGCATCGAACTCTCCCCGATCCAGCAGGCGTTCATCGATGCCGGTGCCGTCCAGTGCGGCTTCTGCACCCCCGGTCTGCTGATCGCCGCCGACGAGCTCCTGGAGCGCAACGGCGAACCGTCCGACCAGGACATCCGGGAGGCCCTGTCCGGCAACCTCTGCCGCTGCACGGGTTACGAGAAGATCCTCGACGCGGTCCGCCTGGCGGCCGCCCGTCAGGGAGAGGCGGTCTGACCATGGCGCAGAACACGCGCACCGTTCCGGCGGGCACGCCCACGAACGTCACCCAGAACCACACCAAGGGCGGCATCGGCGAGTCCACGCTCCGCCCGGACGGCACCCTCAAGGTGACCGGCGAGTTCGCCTACTCCTCGGACATGTGGCACGAGGACATGTTGTGGGGCCAGACCCTGCGTTCCACCGTCGCCCACGCCGAGATCGTCTCCATCGACGTCTCCGAGGCCGTCGCGATGTCCGGCGTCTACGCCGTGCTGACCTACGACGACCTGCCGGCCGAGATGAAGAACTACGGCCTGGAGATCCAGGACACCCCGGTCCTCGCCCACGGCCGGGTGCGCCACCACGGCGAGCCGGTGGCCCTGGTCGCCGCCGACCATCCGGAGACCGCCCGCCGCGCCGCGGCCAAGATCAAGATCGAGTACCGGGAGCTCCCCGTCGTCACCGACGAGGCCTCCGCGCTCGCCCCGGACGCACCGCTCATCCACCCCGGCCGCGACGACCACCACTCCGGTCACGTGCCGCACCCCAACGTCGTGCACCGCCAGCCGATCATCCGCGGCAACGTGGAGGAGGCCCGCAAGCGCGCCGATGTGATCGTCGAGGGCGAGTACGTCTTCGGCATGCAGGACCAGGCGTTCCTCGGCCCGGAGTCCGGCCTCGCGGTGCCCGCCGAGGACGGCGGCGTCGACCTCTACGTCGCCACCCAGTGGCTGCACTCGGACCTCAAGCAGATCGCCCCCGTCCTCGGCCTGCCCGAGGAGAAGGTGCGCATGACGCTCTCCGGCGTCGGCGGTGCCTTCGGTGGCCGCGAGGACATCTCCATGCAGATCCACGCCTGCCTGCTGGCGCTGCGCACCGGCAAGCCGGTCAAGATCGTCTACAACCGCTTCGAGTCCTTCTTCGGCCATGTGCACCGCCACCCGGCCAAGCTCCACTACGAGCACGGCGCCACCAAGGACGGCAAGCTCACCCACCTGAAGGCGCGGATCGTGCTGGACGGCGGCGCCTACGCCTCGGCCTCCCCGGCCGTGGTCGGCAACGCCTCCTCGCTCGGCGCCGGCCCGTACGTGATCGACGACGTCGAGATCGAGGCGGTCGCGCTCTACACCAACAACCCGCCCTGCGGCGCCATGCGCGGCTTCGGCGCGGTCCAGGCGTGCTTCGCCTACGAGGCGCAGATGGACAAGCTGGCGGCCAAGCTGGGCATGGACCCGGTCGAGTTCCGCCGGCTGAACGCCATGGAGCAGGGCACGGTCATGCCGACCGGTCAGGTCGTGGACTCGCCGGCCCCGGTCGCCGAGCTGCTGCGCCGGGTCAAGGCCCGTCCGATGCCGCCGGAGCGCCAGTGGGAGACCGCCGGCCAGGGGGCGGACGTCCGCGCCCTGCCGGGAGGCCTGTCCAACACCTCGCACGGCGAGGGCGTGGTCCGTGGCGTCGGCTACGCGGTCGGCATCAAGAACGTCGGCTTCTCCGAGGGCTTCGACGACTACTCGACGGCCCGCGTCGTCCTCCAGGTCATCAACGGCGAGCCGGTCGCCATGGTCCACACGGCCATGGCGGAGGTCGGCCAGGGCGGCGTCACGGTGCACGCCCAGATCGCCCGCACCGAGCTCGGCGTCACCCAGGTGACCATCCACCCGGCCGACACCCAGGTCGGCTCCGCCGGTTCGACGTCCGCCTCCCGGCAGACGTACATGACCGGCGGCGCGGTGAAGAACACCTGCGAGGCCGTCCGCGAGAAGGTGCTGGAGATCGGCCGCCGCAAGAACGGCTCCTACCACCCGGCATGGGCCACGGCCGAGCTGCTCCTGGAAGGCGGCAAGGTCGTCACCGACGGCGGTGAGGTGCTCGCGACCCTCGCGGACGTCCTGGACGGCGAGGAGCCGATCGACCTCGAACTCGAGTTCCGCCACCGCCCCACCGTCCCCTTCGACCTGGTCACCGGCCAGGGCGACGGCCACGTCCAGTACACCTTCGCCGCGCACCGCGCGGTGGTGGAGGTGGACACCGAGCTCGGCCTGGTCAAGGTCATCGAGCTCGCCACCGCGCAGGACGTCGGCAAGGCGCTCAACATGCTCTCCGTCGTCGGCCAGATCCAGGGCGGTACCACGCAGGGCCTGGGCGTCGCGGTGATGGAAGAGATCATCGTGGACCCGAACACCGCGAAGGTGCGCAACCCCTCCTTCACGGACTATCTGATCCCGACGATCCTCGACACGCCGACCATTCCGGTCGACGTCCTCGAACTGGCCGACCCCAAGGCGCCGTACGGCCTGCGGGGACTCGGCGAGGCCCCGACCCTGTCGTCCACTCCGGCCGTCCTCGCGGCGATCCGGAACGCGACGGGCCTGGAGCTCAACAAGACGCCGGTCCGCCCCGAAGCGCTCACCGGCACCCTGTAGGACCCCTCCGGGCGGTGCGTGCGTCCCGGGAACGTCACACCCTCCCCGCCCGCACCGTCCGGAGCACCCCCCGCAGTACCGCAGTACCGCAGTACCGCAGTACCGCAACACCGCAGTACCGCAACACCCCGTTCGTCTCGGGCCGTCCCCCGGGTCGTGCAGCCAACGTGATTTCCCAAATCCCGCAGTCCCAAAGATCCATGCGGGTGCCCCTTTGAACCTTGGGAGTAGGCCCCATGACCCAGTCCTCAGTGGAGCCCAGGACCACCGCGGAGGACGCGGGCTCCGGCTCGCGCAACCCCGCCGGGCGTTCTTGGCTCGACCGGTACTTTCACATCTCGGAGAGAGGATCCACCGTCGCGACGGAGATCCGCGGCGGCGTCACCACCTTCATGGCGATGGCGTACATTCTCCTGCTCAACCCCCTGATCCTCAGCGGCAAGGACGTCGACGGCAACCTGCTCAGCCAGCCGGCGCTCATCACCGCCACCGCTCTCGCCGCAGCCGCGACGACGCTGCTCATGGGCTTCTGGGGCAAGGTCCCGCTCGCCCTCGCCGCCGGCCTCAGCGTCTCCGGTGTGATGGCCTCGCAGGTCGTCCCCGTCATGACCTGGCCGCAGGCCATGGGCATGTCCGTGGCCTACGGTGCCGTGATCTGTCTCCTGGTCGTCACCGGCCTCCGCGAGATGATCATGAATGCGATCCCGCTCGCCCTGAAGCACGCCATCACCATCGGCATCGGCCTCTTCATCGCGATCATCGGTTTCGTCAAGGCCGGCTTCGTCCACGAGAACCCCGCCCCCGGCGGCGGTCCCGTCACCCTCGGCCCGGCCGGTGAGCTCGAAGGCTGGCCGGTCCTGATCTTCGCCTTCACCCTGCTGCTGATCTTCGCCCTGCAGTCCCGCAACATCCCCGGCGCGATCCTGATAGGCATCGTCGCCGGCACGATCGTCGCGGTCGTCCTCAACGCGATCGCCGACATCCCGGCCAAGGCCTGGTTCTCCGGCGCACCGGAACTCGACGGCAGCGCCGTCTCCGCGCCGGACTTCTCGCTCATCGGAGAAGTGTCCTTCAGCGGCTGGGGCGACGTCGGGTACATCACGATCAGCATGATCGTCTTCACCCTGGTGCTGGCCGGTTTCTTCGACGCCATGGCGACCATCCTCGGCGTCGGCACCGAAGCCAAGCTCGCCGACGACAAGGGGCGGATGCCCGGCCTCTCCAAGGCGCTCTTCATCGACGGCGCCGGCGGTATCGTCGGTGGTGTGGGCGGAGCCTCCGGTCAGACGGTCTTCGTCGAATCCGCCACCGGCGTCGGCGAGGGCGCCCGCACGGGTCTGGCCTCCGTGGTCACCGGCGGGTTCTTCGCCCTCTGCCTCTTCTTCACGCCGCTCACCGCGATCGTCCCGCAGGAGGTCGCCGCGGCGGCCCTGGTCGTCATCGGCTCGATGATGATGCAGAACGCCAAGCACGTGGACTGGAGCGACCGGTCCGTCGCCATCCCGGTCTTCCTCACCGTGGTCCTCATGCCGTTCACGTACACCATCACCACGGGTGTCGCGGCCGGCGTGATCTCCTACGTCGTCATCAAGACGGCGCAGGGCAAGGCGCGCGAGGTCGGGGCCTTCATGTGGGGCCTCACCGCGATCTTCATCGTGTACTTCGCGATCCACCCCGTCGAGAGCTGGCTCGGCGTCAGCTGACGCCGTTCCCGCAGCCCTCCCCACACCCTCCAAGGAGAACCCAGATGCTGGACATCGCCGAAGAGCTGCACCGGTGGGTCGAGCAGGGGCGTGCGTTCGCCGTCGCCACCGTGGTGGCGGTCGGCGGCAGCGCGCCCCGGCAACCGGGAGCCGCGCTCGCCGTCGACGGCGAGGGCACGGCGATCGGATCGGTCTCCGGCGGGTGTGTGGAGGGCGCGGTCTACGACCTGTGCCTCCAGGCCCTCGAGGACGGCAAGACCGTCGTCGAGCGCTTCGGCTACAGCGACGAGGACGCCTTCGCGGTCGGTCTGACCTGCGGCGGCATCATCGACATCCTCGTCACCCCGGTCCGCGGCGGGGTCTTCCCCGCCGCGTTGAAAGCCGCCGCCACGGGGGAGGCGGCGGCCCTGGCCCGCATCGTCGGGGGGCCCGACGGGCTCATGGGACGGGCCCTCCTGGTCCGTCCCGACGGCTCGTACGAGGGCGGGCTCGGAGGTCACCCCGAGTTGGACCGCACCGCTGCCGGCGAGGCCCGTGCGATGCTCGACGGGGGCCGCACCGGCACCGTGGAGATCGGTGCGGACGGCAGCCGCTGCGGGCAGCCGTTGAGCCTCCTGGTCGAGTCCTCCGTCCCGGCCCCCCGCATGATCGTCTTCGGCGCCATCGACTTCGCCGCCGCCCTGGTCCGGGTCGGCAAGTTCCTCGGCTATCACGTCACCGTCTGCGACGCGCGGCCCGTCTTCGCGACGCCGGCCCGCTTCCCCGAGGCCGACGAGGTCGTCGTGGAGTGGCCCCACCGCTATCTGGAGTCCACGGAGGTCGACGGCCGGAGCGTCCTGTGCGTCCTCACGCACGACGCCAAGTTCGACGTGCCGCTCCTCCGGGCGGCCCTGAGGCTTCCCGTCGCCTACATCGGCGCGATGGGCTCCCGCCGCACCCACGAGGACCGCAACGAGCGCCTCCGCGAGGTCGGCGTCACCGAACTCGAACTCGCCCGCCTGCGCTCCCCGATCGGCCTCGACCTCGGTGCCCGCACCCCCGAGGAGACCGCCCTCTCGATCGGCGCGGAGATCGTCGCGAGCCGACGCGGCGGCAGCGGCGCCTCCCTCACGGGCGCCCACACCCCGATCCACCACGACGGCCCCCGAGAGCCGGACGGACACATCGGCTCCGTGGTGGCCTAGAAGGCCGGTGAAGGCCTTCCCCGGCGGGCGTTCCACCCGCCCCGGCGGGCGCACGGCGACGGCACGTCATCGCGCGGCCACCGGCCGAGTGCCTCCGGTCGCGTGCTCCGGCTGCGCGCTCAGGCCGCGCGGCGCGCGCACCGGTGCCGGACGCCGCGGGGCGGAGCAGAAGGGCTCAGACGCCCAGGAGCGCGCGGAGGTGGGCGCAGGCAGCCGCCTCGGTGGGGTGCACGGCGATCGGCTCGTACGCGCCCCGCTCGTAGACCCCGGTCTCCCAGCCGCCGTGCCCCGTCCGCAGGTAGACGAAGTCGGTGGGGGTGGGGGCCGGTTCGTGGACGCCTTCGATCCGGTAGTGGGTGGCGGGCACCCCGGCCTCGCGGAGCGCCCGCTCCAGTGCACGCCGGTCGCTCACGCGGGGACGCGCACCAGGTAGCCGTGGTCGAGGAGCCACTTCACGTTGAGGCGCTGGCCCTCGCCGGGGTCCAGGAAGACCGGGTCCAGCTTGATCTGTCGGCCTCCACCCGGCTGTTCGAACCAGGGGGCGATGGAGCCCTCCCAGACGACGAAGCCCTTCGTCACCTCGTACAGGTGGTAGTCGCAGGGGAATCCGGGGTCACGGGTGTTGAGGTTCTGCGGGGGCAGGGCGCGCCGGGCGTAGGCGTCGCCCGCCGGAGCCAGGTAGGAGCCGTACTCGGAGCCGAAGCGGTCCAACCGCTCTCCCGCGAGGAGGAGTTCGGGCTCCTTGTCGACGCGTCCGTTGACTTCGGCGAAGCCGTCGTTCGGCGGGTACTTCCAACCGCCGCCGTCGGACGGCCCCTCCCAGTACTTCTTGAGGAAGGCGTCGGGGGAGAGGTGTCCGGTGCGGTGGTAGCGGACGAGCAGCGGACCGACCGGTTCCTGCCGCTTGTTCGGCAGGAACTCGGGGCCGAGCCGCGCGTCGCCCTTGAACTCTCCGGTGCACGGGGCCGGAGGGGCGGCGGCCGGTCGTTCGGCGGGGGCGGCCTGTGCCGAGGGGGTCGAGCCGAGGGCGACGGTGACTCCCATGGCGGCGAGGACGGCACGGATCCTGAGGGCGGTGCGGCTGCGCTCCACGCGGAAGCTCCCTGGGGTGGGAGGAACAAGGGCGTCGCACACGGTAGTGGATCACCAGCGGGGAGTGATCGACCGTGGTCGTGAATCGGCCAAGTGTCCCGGCCGGCTCCTCGGGCCTTTGGGGTTCTTCAGGCCTTCCGGAGCCCGCTCAGCAGGAGCTCGGCCAGCTGTTCGTACGCCTCGGCGTCGGCGAGTCCGGTGGCCGCGGCCACCTGGCGTCGTTGGATGCGGACCATCACCGAGGAGATGACGTCGGCGGCGAAGGCCACGTGCACCTCCCGGAAGGCGTCGGCCCGCACGCCCTCCTCGATCAACTGCTGCACCCGGCCCGCTGCCGCGCGGGTGTTGCGCTCGTACACCTCCGCCGCCGGTTCGAAGGCCGCGACGTCGTCGAAGAACTGCGGTGACACGGGTGCCAGTTCGGCCGAAACGGCCCGCAGGTAAGCGGAGAGCCGCTCGGCGGGGTCGGTTGCGGCGGCGAGCACCGCTTCGACCCGACTCGTGGCGCGCCGGAAGAAGTGCACGACCGCCGCCCGCACCAGTTGCTCCTTGCTGCCGGCGAGGCCGTACAGGGTCCGCTTGGAGCAGTGGAGTCGTGCGGCGAGATCGTCGAGCGTCAGTCGGGCGAAGCCCTCGCCGACGAGGAGGGCGACGAGGTCCTCGAAGAGGGCCGAGCGGCGCGCTGCTCCGCGGCCCGTCAGCTTCGGGACGTCAGCGGCTGAGGTCTCGATCATCCCGCCAGTATTCCAGGCCGTCCCGGCGGGAGGTTGCGGCAGCACCCTTCTGCGCTACTCTAAGCGGTACTGCAGTACCTTCCCCAGTACCACTTGCGCGCCGCTGGAGTCGCCATGGATGTCGACCGCCTGCTTCCCACCCCCGAGGCGGCGGACCTCATCGCCCTCACCCGGGAGATCGCCGACAAGGAGCTCTCCCCGCGGGTGGACGAACACGAGGCCGCCGAGACCTATCCCGAAGGGCTCTTCGCCACCCTCGGAGAGACCGGGCTCCTGGGTCTTCCGTACCCCGAGGAGTACGGCGGTGGGGGCCAGCCCTACGAGGTCTACCTCCAGGTCCTGGAGGAGCTCGCCGCGCGATGGGCCGCCGTCGCCGTCGCGACGAGCGTCCACACCCTCGCCTGCCACCCGCTCCACACCTTCGGCAACGCGGAGCAGAAGGAGCGGTGGCTGCCCGCGATGCTGGAGGGGCGGACCATCGGCGGCTACAGCCTCTCCGAGCCGCAGGCCGGCTCCGACGCCGCCGCCCTCACCTGCAAGGCCGAGCGCCTCGACGACGGCAGTGCCTATCGGGTCAGCGGCACCAAGGCGTGGATCACCCACGGCGGAAAGGCCGACTTCTACGCGCTCTTCGCCCGCACCGCACCCGGCAGCCACGGCATCTCCTGCTTCCTCGCCCCCGGCGAGACCGAGGGCCTGAGCTTCGGCGCCCCCGAGCGCAAGATGGGCCTCCAGGCCGTGCCGACCACGGCCGCCTACTGGGACGGGGCGCTCCTGGACGCCGACCGGCTGCTCGGGGACGAGGGGCAGGGCCTCCAGATCGCCTTCAGCGCCCTCGACAGCGGCCGCCTCGGCATCGCCGCCTGTGCCACGGGGCTCGCCCAGGCTGCCCTGGACGCCGCGGTCGCCTACGCCAACGAGCGCACGACCTTCGGCCGCAGGATCGTCGACCACCAGGGCCTCGGCTTCCTCCTCGCCGACATGGCCGCCGCCGTCGACGCGGCCCGCGCCACCTACCTGGACGCGGCCCGTCGGCGCGACCTCGGTCGCCCCTTCAGTCGCCAGGCCAGCGCGGCCAAGCTCATCGCCACCGACACGGCCATGAAGGTCACCACGGACGCGGTCCAGGTCTTCGGCGGCTACGGCTACACCCGGGACTTCCCGGTGGAGCGCTACATGCGCGAGGCGAAGATCATGCAGATCTTCGAGGGTACGAACCAGATCCAGCGGCTGGTGATCAGCCGGCAGCTGTCGGCCACGTCGAAGTAGCAGGTCAAGGCTGGCCCGGGGGAGCGGAGGGCAATCCCGAGGCGCGGCGGCCGGGCACTTCGGGGGACGGCTGGAACGCCGTGTCGACGACCGCGCGGAGGCGCTGGTCGTCGGCGTGGCGGTTGCGGCGGCCCCACAGGGCGGGTCATGCCGCCCCGCCCTGTGGGGCCGGCGCGGTCGGTGTCGTCGAGGGCGAAGCGGCGCGGCGCGGTGAACGGGGCTCCGCATCCGATCCGCGCAGGGCTCAGGAGACGGCCACCCGGTAGTCCGCACGGGCCGCGACCAACGTGCCCAGCAGCCGCAGTGCCGTCTCCGACGGGGAATCCGGCTCGACGGTGAAGGCGACCAGCATGAGCTCCGGCTCCTCGGTGCGCAGCACCTCCTGGAAGAGCGTCAGTTCCCCCACCTGCGGGTGGTGCAGCACGTTGGTGAACGAATCGCAGTTCGCCACCGAGTGGTCCTCCCACAGTGCGGCGAACTCGGCGCTGTCACAGAGCAGTTCATCGACCAGCGTGCGCACCCGGCTGTCGGTCGGGAATCGTGCCGCCACCATCCGCAGGTGCGCGACCACGGACCTGGCCTTGACCTCCCAGTTGGTGAACAGCGCCCGGGTCGGTGGGTCGAGGAAGATCGCCCGGGTCATGTTGGGCAGGTCCGCCAGGTGCTGCCCGAACACCGCGTGTGCCAGCCGGTTCCAGGCCAGCACGTCGGACGTCGGGGAGAGCGCCATCACCGGTACGTCGCCCATCATCGCCATTAATCGCTCCAGGCCCGCGGGCAGTTGCCAGGTCGCCCCGGTCGTGCGGCCGACCCCCGACCGGTTGGGGCGGGCGAGCGCCACCAGGTGCGCGTGCTCGGCGTCGTCCAGGCGCAGCGCCCGGGCCAGCGAGTCGAGGACGGCGTCGGAGACGTTCTGCCCGAGGCCCTGCTCCAAGCGGGCGTAGTAGGAGACGCTGACGCCGGCCAGTTGGGCGAGCTCCTCCCGGCGCAGGCCCGGCACCCGCCGGCGCTCTCCGTAGCATCCGAGTCCGACCTCCGCCGGATTCAGCTTGGCCCGACGGGACTTGAGGAATTTCCCGAGCTCACCCATGCGCTTCATTATGCGGAAGGGGGGACTGCCAAGCCTAGCCTTCGCAGTGGGACGCACAGCAGGTGTCTGGCTAGCCGGCGGACGGTCTCCCACGCTTGCTGGCATGACCACGCTTCCCGACTCACGGAACCGCATGAGCACCCGGCTCAGACTGACCCTGTTCGTCCTGCTGGGCGCGCAGTTCATGCTGTCCGTCGACTTCTCCATCCTCAACGTCGCACTGCCGCAGATCGGTTCCGGGGTCGGGCTGTCCTCCGACGACCTGCCCTGGGTGGCGGCGGCCTACGCGCTGCCCGCCGCGGGCTTCACCCTCCTGTTCGGCCGGATCGCCGACCTCTTCGGCCGCCGCCGGCTGTTCCTCGCGGGCATCACGCTGCTCGTCGTCGCCTCGGTGCTCGGCGGCGTGGCGGACAGCGGAGGCCCGCTGCTGACCGCGCGCGTCCTCCAGGGCCTGTCGACCGCGATGGCCGCCCCGGCCGCACTCTCCCTGCTGACCACCTCGTTCTCCGAGGGCGCCATGCGGGAGCGGGTGCTCGGCCTGAACGGCGCCCTGCTGTCCGGCGGATTCACCGTGGGCGCCCTCGTCGGCGGCACCCTGGTCGGCCTGCTCAGCTGGCGCTGGGCGTTCCTGATCAACGTCCCGGTGGCCGTCGCGATCCTGATCGCGACCCCGCGGCTGATAGCCGACAGCCGGGCCCCGGAGAAGGTACGGCTCGACGTGCCCGGCGCCGTCTCGGTCACGGCCGGTCTGCTCGCCTTCACCTACGGCATCATCGACAAGAGCGTCCTCATCGCCGCCGTCGGCGTCGTGCTGCTCGGCGTGTTCTGGGCGATCGAACTGCGCGCGCCCGCACCACTCGCCTCCGTCCGGATCCTCAAGCGCCCCACCGTGAAGTGGGGCAACTTCGCCGGACTCGTCGTGTTCGCGATGGAGAGCGCGCTGATCTTCCTGATGACGCTGTACCTGCAGGAAGTGCTGCACTTCGCCCCGCTGACCGCCGGCCTGATCTTCGGCGTACCCGGCCTCGCCGCCGTCGCCGCCGGCGTCATCGCGGGCCGGGCCATCGGCCGGTTCGGCACCCGGACCGTCCTGACCGTCGGCATGCTGGTGCAGGGCCTCGCCACCGCTCCGCTGATCCTGCTCGGCACCGACCGGGTCATGCTGCTGGTGCTGCTCCCCGCCCTGTTCGTCAGCTTCTTCGGACACGTCACCTCCATCGTCGCCTACACCGTGACCGCGACCTCCGGCCTGCCGGACTCCGAGCAGGGCCTCGCGACCGGCCTCGCCGCGCTCAGCCAGCAGGTGGCCGTCACGATCGGCATCCCGATCCTCGGCGCGGTCGCCGCCGCCCGCGCCGTGCAACTGGACGGCATTCGGCTCGCGGTCGCGGTCGACGTGATCGTGACCCTGCTCGCGGTCGGCCTCGTCTGGGTGGGTCTGCGTGCCCGCGCCGAGACGCCGCCGCCGTCCGTCACCGACCCACAGGTCGAGGCCAGCGAGCAGGCCGCGACCCACTGAGCGGACGGCCCGCAGAACAAGGCAGCCAGGAAGAAGATGACCGGGACCGTTCCCGGGACCATCGGAGGGCGAACGACGGAGCGACCCGGCGGACATTCCGCCGGGTCGCTCCGTCGCCGCGGAGCGGGCGAATTCCCTTCGGCCGCCGCGCGCATTCACCTTTCGACGCAAGGAACGGACCCGGCTGTGACCATGAAGAGAATCACCGTCAACGAAATGGACTTCGCCTATCTGGAACAGGGCGACGGGCCGCTGGCCCTGCTGATGCACGGCTTTCCGATGTCCCCGGCGACCTACCGGTACCTGATGCCGGCCCTCGCCGAGGCGGGCTACCGCGCCGTCGCCCCCTACCTGCGCGGCTTCGCGCCCTCGACGCTCCCGCCGGACGGCTCCTTCGCGATCGCCGACCTGGTGGCCGACATCAACGGCCTGCACGAGGCGCTGGGCGGCGACGGCAACGCCGTCCTGGTCGGACACGACTTCAGCGCCCCCGCGGCATGGGGCGCCGCCCAGGACGCCGAGCGCTGGTCGAAGGCCGTCGTCTGCGACGTCCCCCCGTTCGCGGTGTTCGGGCCGATGGTCCTGACGCCCCGCGGCACCGACGCGCTCAGCCACTTCTGGTTCTTCCAGACCGCGGTGGCCGAACAGGTGGTCGCCGCGGACGACCTCGCCTACCTCGACTGGATCTACCGGAAGTTCACCGCGGACGGCTTCGACGCCACCGAGGACCTGAAGCACGCCAAGGACGCCCTCCGGGCGCCGGAGAACCTGGCCGCGGCCCTCTCGCTCTACCGGACGGCCTTCCCGCCCGCCCGCTTCGGCACCCCGGAGTGGGTGCAGGAGCACGCTGCGGTCTGGGGCGCCCCGCCGAGCCGGCCCACGCTCAACCTCTTCGGGGCGGAGGACCCCAGCTTCGCGATCACCGACGCGACCCTGGCGGCCATCGTCGACGGCCTGCCCGAGGGCTCGCACGCCGAAGTGGTCCGGGGAGCCGGCCACATCGGACTGGTCGAGAAGCCCGCCGAGGTCAACCGGCTGATCCTTCGCTTCCTGGCCGGAGAGCTCTGACCGGCCGCACGGACGGGACGGCCCGGGTGGCCGGCCGCGATGGCCGGCCACCCGGGCC
>NZ_JBHYMK010000018.1:92176-136569 GCF_042743065.1 Streptomyces sp. NPDC058872 | reverse complement strand
GGGACGGGGGCGGCCCCCCGTCCCGGGCACCGCCGCCCCCGACGGTGCCCGCCGTGCGCTCATCCCGTCGTCGGCAGCGCCTTCTTCATCACCTTGCCCATGTCGTTGCGGGGCAGTGCGTCGAGGTAGCGGACCACCCGGGGGCGCTTGTGCGGGGCGAGCAGCCCCGCCACGTGGTCGACGAGCTCCGACGCGGCGGGCGGCTTCCGTCCGTCCAGCGGCACCACCCAGGCCACGATCCGTTCGCCCAGGTCCGGGTCCGCCTCGCCCGTGACGGCGGCCTCCCGCACCCCGGGGTGGTCGAGCAGCGCGTTCTCGATCTCTCCCGCGCCGATCTTGTAGCCGCCGCTCTTGATGAGGTCCGTCGCCTTCCGGCCCACCAGGCGCACCCCGCCGTCCTCCTCGCGGACCGCCACGTCGCCGGTGCGGAACCAGTCGCCGTCGAAGGCGGCGGCGGTCGCCTCCGGCCGGTTCAGGTATCCGGAGAAGAGGTTCGGCCCGCGCACCTGCACCTCGCCGACCGTCTCCCCGTCGCGCTCCGCCCGTACGGAACCGTCCTCGTCCACCAGTCGCAGCTCCACGCCCGCCAGCGGGACGCCGACGGTCCCCGGGCGCGGTTCCGCGCCCGGCAGGACGCTCGTGTTCATCAGGGTCTCGGTCATCCCGTACCGTTCCACCACCGTCCGGCCCGTCGCGGTCGTGATCCGCTCGTGGTCGTGCAGGGGCAGCGCGGCCGACCCCGAGACGAGGAGCCGGGCTCCCGCCAGGGCCCGTACGAGGGGCTCGTCCCCGGCGAGCGCGTCCGCGAGCCGGTGGTACATGGTCGGCACGCCGAACAGCAGGGTGCCGCCGTCCCCGAGCTCCCGCGCCACGCCCGCCGTCGAGAACGCGCCCAGGTGCCGCAGCTCGCCGCCCCGCCGCAGCGGGCCCAGGACGCCGAGCACCAGCCCGTGGACGTGGAACAGCGGGAGGGCGTGCACGAGGACGTCGTCCGCCGTCCAGGACCAGGCCTCGGCCAGGGCATCGAGCGAAGCGGCGACGGCCCGGTGCGAGAGCAGGACGCCCTTCGGGGCGCCGGTGGTGCCCGAGGTGTAGACGACCAGGGCGGGGGTCTCCGGATCGACCGGTCCGGGCGGCGGGGCGACGGCGGGCCCGGTGAGCTCCACGGCGATCCGGGGCAGCCCCGCGAGTGCGACGGGCAGTTCGTCCTCCGGGCCGGCGAGCACCGCGTCGGGCGTGCTGTCGCCGATGACGTGCGCCAGTTCCCGCGCGCCGGTGCGCGGATTGAGCGGCACGGCGGGGACCCCGGCGAGCAGGGCGGCGACCACCGCCACCGCCGTACGGGCGGTCGGCGTCGCCCACACGGCCACCCGGCCGGCGCCGCCGATGCGGTCCGCGAGGGCGCCGGCGGCACGGCCCAGCTCCGCGTAGGTCAGGACGTCCGGACCGAAGCGCAGTGCGGGGCGGTCGGACGGGTTCGTCAGGGCGGGGAAGAGCGCACTCACCGGGCGTACTCCTGGGGCGTCGGGGACGGGCCTGCCGGGACGCATTCTGCCCCGCGTCTCCACCAGGGAACGCCGGACTGCTCCGCGCGGGATCCCTCAGGGCCAACTCACCGTGGCGGGAGGGGTGCCGTCGTCCTCGACCCGCAGTCGGGCGCCGTCCGACCCGGCCGACACCTCGACCGTGATGCTGCCGATCCCGGGCCGTCGGTGCGCCGCCGCGAGCGCTCCGCGCAACACGGCGAGCAGTCGTCCCGCGGTCTCCTCGTCCACGAGCGTGTCGACCGCACCGGAGAAGTGCACGGACGGGGGGAAGCCGAGCAGGGCCGCGGCGCCGCCGGTTTCGCGCAGCACCCGTCCCCGGAAGGAGGTCGGTGCCTCCGCCGGCGGCTGCTGGAGCGCGAAGATCGTCGTCCGGACCTCCTGGATCGTGGAGTCGAGTTCGTCCACGGCGCGGCCGAGCAGCGCGTCCTCGTCGGAGGAGTCCGCGGTCCGGCGCCGGGTGGACTCCAGCATCATCTCCGTGGCGAAGAGCCGCTGGACGACGAGGTCGTGGAGGTCGCGGGCGATCCGGTCCCGGTCCTCGAAGACCGCCAGCCGCTCCCGGTCGAGCCGGGCGTCCGCGAGGACCAGGGCCAGCGCCGCCTGCGAGGCGAACTGCGAGGCGAGCAGCCGGTCCACCGCCGAGTAGGGCGGGCCGCCGCGCCGCCGGGGCAGGGCGAGGGTGCCGATGAGCTTCCCGCCGCTCTGCAGCGGCAGCATCATCGACGGCCCGAAGCGGGACCGCACGTGGGTGGTCATCCGCGGGTCGGTCGCGGAGTCCTCGACGAACACCGGTTCCCCGCCGAGGAGCTGGACCAGGACGGGCGAGCCGGGGGCGATCGTCGTGCCGACCAGGTCGCCCGGGTCGCCCGGGGTCGACGCGGCGACGATCTCCATGCCGCCCTCCTCGGTGGGTTGGAGGACCACCCCGGCCGCGGCCCCGGCGAGGATCCGGGCGCGTTCGGCGACGGTGGTCAGTGCGTTCTCCGTGGTGGCGCCGGTGAGCAGGGCCGTCGTCACGGCCGCGGCGCCCTCGATCCACCGCTCCCGCTGCCGGGCCGTCTCGTAGAGGCGGGCGTTGCCGATGGCGATCCCGGCCTGGGAGGCGAGGACCCGCAGCAGGGCCAGGTCCTCCTCGGTGAAGCCGCTCCCGTGCTTCTCCGTGAGGTGGAGGTTGCCGAAGACCTCGGTGTGCACCCGGATCGGCACGTGGAGGGAGGCGTGCGCGCCCGAGGGGGCCCCGAGCGGTCCGGGGGAGTGCGGTGCGTCCGCAGGCCCGCCGGTCCGCGGCGGCTGCTGACCCCGCACCGGGGTGCCGGGCAGCCCGGTGCTCCCGTCCGGGTGGAGGACGATCCGGCCTCGCTCCTCCTCCGTCATGCCGGAGGTGAAGAGGTCCGTGAGGCGGTGCCGCTCGGGGTCGATGACCCCGAGCGCCCCGTGGCGGGCCCCGGTCAGCTCGGTGGCGGAGTCCACGATGTGCTGGAGGGTGCCGCGGAGTTCGAGGTCCGTACCGACGCCGAGGACGGCTTCGAGCAGGAGGGGCAGGCGTGCGGCGCTCCGGTCCGCATCCGTGTCCGCGGCTCCGGCACCCTCATCCATGATCGTCATGGTCTCATTGTCGTATGAATCATCCGTTTTGATGCGGTTCAGTCCTCGTCGGCGAACGGGTTCCGTTCCGCCAGGGGGTTCAGGACCATCGCCTGGACCTTGCCCTCCAGCATCGCGCCGAGGCCCAGCACGGCACACACGTCGGGACGCTCGGCGATGTGGACCGGCATCCCGGTCGCCTCGCGCAGCATCTGGTCGAGGCCCGGGAGCAGGGCGCTGCCGCCCACCATCATGATTCCGCGGTCCGCGAGGTCGGCCACCAGGTCCGGCGGGCAGTCCCGCAGCACCTTCCCGATGCCGTCGAGGACCGCGGTCAGCGGGGTGTGGATCGCCTCCCGCACCGCGGCGGTGTCGACCGTCACGGAGCGGGCCAGGCCCGTCGCGACGTCCCGGCCGTGGATCTCCGTCCACGCCGGCCCGTGTGCCGTCAGGCCGTTCCCGCTCAGGGCGAGCTGCAGCGGACGCACCGACTGGCTCGGCAGCATCAGCTCGTGGTGGTGGCGCAGGTGCTGGATGACGGCGTGGTCGATGGCGTCGCCGCCGACCGGCATCCGCTCCGCCGTGACGATGGCGCCGAGCGAGAGCACCGCGACCTGGGTGGTCGCCGCCCCGCACACCATGATCATGGTCGCGGTCGGTTGCTCGACGGGCAACCCGCAGCCCACGGCCGCCGCGATCAGGGTGTCGACCAGTTCGACCCGGCGTGCCCCGAGGCCGACGAGGGTTTCCACGGCGGCCCGCTGGGCCAGCGGGTCGCTGTCGTGCGGGGTGCAGGCGGCGGCCCGGAGCCGGGGCTTGCGGCGCAGCTGCCGGCGCAGCTTCTCGCCGAGGAGGTGGCGGAGCATGCGCTGGGCCATCTCGATGTCGACGACCGTGCCGCCCGAGACCGGGCGGACGACCCGGATGTAGTCGGGGGTGCGGCCGGTCATCTTCTCGGCGAGTGCGCCGACGGCGATCAGCGCTCCGGTACGGGTGTTGACGGCGGCGACGCTCGGCTCGTCGACGACGAGTCCGGCGCCCTTGACGAAGACCCGGGTGCGGGCGGCACCCAGGTCGACGGCGACATGGCAACGGCGCAGCTGTTCGAGGCTGACGGTCACGGCGGATCCTCCGGAGTGCGGTGCTGGCACGGGCGAGGCGGGTCGCGATGCGCGGTCCTGTTCGCATCGTCCGGCGGTCCGGGGCGCGGCGCGCGTTGGGATGAGCCGCCCGGGGCTCGGGCGCGGGCGTCGGGAGGGGCGCGGCCCGGTCGTCCGCGGGCCGCGGTCCGGTCGTCCGAGGCGGGGCGTCAGGCCGTGCCCGTGCCCAGCATCCGCTTCAGCAGGTCCCGCAGCAGGGTCCGCTCGGCCTCGCTCAGCTCGCCGAGCGGCTCGCGCGCGAAGTCCAGCGACTCGCGCAGGCGGCGGGCCGTGTCCCGGCCCTCGTCCGTGGGGACGGCCAGCTTGACCCGCCGGTCGTCGGGGGCGGGGTGGCGCTCGACCAGGCCGCGTGCCTCCAGGCGGTCGACGATCCCGGTGATGTTGGACGGCTCGCACTTCAGCTTCTGGGCGATGTGGCGCATCGGCAGCGGATCGAGCGAGAGCAGCCCGAGGACGCGGGCCTGGGCGCCGGTCAGCGCGTGTTCCGAGGCCGCCTGCTCGTACTCCTCGTAGTAGCGCGCCACGACCGTGCCGATGAGCTCGACGACTTCGAGGGTCAGGGGGTCCGTGCGTGGGGTGGCCATGGGTCACATCCTACTCAGATACTTGACAACATGAAATATCTAGGAGCATGGTTGTTTTAGCAAGTGAACCTTTGCTGATCTCAAGCTTTTCGAGCTTTCCTGGAGGCCGTGCTCATGTCCGTTCTTCCCGCTTCCAGCCGTGAGTGGCACCTCGTCGCCCGTCCGCACGGCTGGCCCGTGCCCTCGGACTTCGCCCTGCGCGAGACGCCGGTCGCCGCACCCGCGGAGGGGCGCATCCTCGTGCGCAACCTGCACTTCTCCGTCGACCCGTACATGCGGGGCCGGATGAACGACGTGAAGTCCTACATCCCGCCCTTCAAGCTCGACCACCCCATGGACGGCGGCGCGGTCGGCGAGGTCGTCGCCTCCAACGCCGAGGGGTTCGCCGTCGGCGACCACGTCCTGCACGGCCTCGGCTGGCGCGAGTACGCCGACGTCGCGGCCCAGCACGCCACCAAGGTCGACCCGGAGCTGGCCCCCCTCTCCGCCTACCTCGGGGTGCTCGGCATGACCGGCCTGACGGCCTACGCCGGTCTCTTCGAGACGGCCTCCTTCAAGGAGGGGGACGCCGTGTTCGTCTCCGGAGCCGCCGGTGCCGTCGGCAGCCAGGTCGGTCAGATGGCGAAGCTCAAGGGCGCCTCGCGGGTCATCGGCTCCGCCGGCTCCGACGAGAAGGTCAAGTGGCTCGTCGAGGAGCTCGGTTTCGACGCGGCCTTCAACTACAAGAACGGCCCGGTCAAGGACCAGCTGCGCGAGGCCGCTCCGGACGGCATCGACGTCTACTTCGACAACGTCGGAGGGGACCACCTCGAAGCCGCCATCTCCTCGCTCAACGTGCACGGCCGCGCCACCATCTGCGGCATGATCGCCCAGTACAACGACACCGAGCCGGTGCCCGGCCCGCGCAACATGGCGATGATCATCGGCAAGCGGCTGCGGCTCCAGGGCGTCCTCGTCGGTGACCACTACGGTCTGCAGGACCAGTTCGTCCGGGAGGTCGGCGGCTGGCTCGCCTCGGGCCGGCTGAAGCACCGCGAGACCTTCGTCGAGGGCATCGAGAACGGCGTGGACGCCTTCCTCGGCCTGCTGCGCGGCGACAACACCGGAAAGATGGTCGTTTCGGCGACCCGCTAGTCTTCCCTCAGCCGTCGCGATCGTGGGCGCGAGTCGCGGCGAACCGCAGAAGGAAGTACCCAGCATGTCCATCCAGCAGTCCGACGTCCTCTACACCGCCGTGGCCACCGCCGAGAACGGTCGGGACGGACGCGTCGCCACCGACGACGGCCAGCTCGACGTCGTGGTGAACCCGCCCAAGGCGATGGGCGGGTCCGGTGCGGGCACCAACCCCGAGCAGCTCTTCGCCGCCGGCTACAGCGCCTGCTTCCAGGGCGCGCTCGGCGTCGTCGCCCGCAACGAGAACGCGGACGTCTCCGGTGCGACGGTCACCGCCGAGGTCGGCATCGGCAAGAACGACGAAGGCTTCGGCATCATCGTCAAGATCTCGGCGACCATCCCGAACGTGGACGCCGAGACCGCCAAGAGCCTGATCGAGAAGGCCCACCAGGTCTGCCCGTACTCCAAGGCGACCCGCGGCAACATCAAGGTCGAGCTCGCCGTCTGATCCGGACCCGCAGGACCGGACGAGGACCGCGCCCCTTCCCGGGACGCGGTCCTCCTCCGTTTCCGGGACCGTCCCTCCGGTGCCGACGAGGAGGCGGCCGTCGCCGGTGGCGGTCCGGGGCGGAGCCCGAAGGGCGCTCCCCGGACCACCGATAGGGTGGGCCCCATGCGTGATCTCGGGGTGGGCCTCGGCTACTTGGTGCAGGGGCAGAAATGGGTGGGCCGCCACGGGCGGTGGTTCGGGTTCGGGTTGCTGCCCGGACTCGTGACCCTCGTGCTGTACGCCGGTGCGCTCGTCGGCCTCGGTTACGGGGCGGACGACCTGGCCGCCTGGGTGACCCCCTTCGCGGACGACTGGACCTCGCCCTGGCTCGGCATCTTCCGCGGCACGCTGACGGCCCTGCTCTTCGCCTTCGGGCTCTTCCTCGCCGTCATCACCTTCACCGCCGTGACCCTGCTCGTCGGCCAGCCCTTCTACGAGTCGCTCTCCGAGCAGGTCGACCGCAGCACGGGCGGAGAAGTTCCGGAGTCCGGGCTTCCGCTCTGGCGCGAGCTGTGGATCTCGGCCCGCGACAGCCTGCGGATCCTGCTGCGGGTCGCGCTCTACGGCGTGCTGCTCTTCGCCTGCGGCTTCATCCCGGTGGTCGGTCAGACGGTGGTCCCCGCCCTCGGCTTCTGCGTCTCCGGCTTCTTCCTCGCGGAGGAGCTGACGGCCGTCGCGCTCCAGCGCCGCGGCATCGAGCTGAAGGAGCGGCTGGGACTGCTCCGCGGGCGCCGGATGGCCGCCCTCGGCTTCGGCGTCCCGCTGACCCTCGCCTTCCTGGTGCCCTTCGTCGCCGTCTTCCTGATGCCGGGTGCCGTCGCCGGTGCCACCCTGATGGCCCGCGACCTGCTCGGAGGGACGGCCGGGGACGACCGGGCCGGCGACGTCGGACGGAACGACCGGGAAGGCGAAGCCCCCGCCCCCTCCACGGAGGAGCGGACGGGCCACGACCTCCCCCGCTGAGGAAGGGGGCGGAGGACGACGCGACGACGGGCCGGCGGCTTCCCCGGCAGCCCCGCATTCCTGCGGGGAGCCACCGGGGGAGCCACCGGCCCGTCGTGTCCGGTCCGCGGGGCTACGCCCGACGGGCGCGGCGGGCGGCCCGGTTCGGGGTCCCGTTCGGCCACAGCCGGGGGCGCCGCCGCGCCGCGATGTCCTCGATCCAGCCGAACGCGAGGACCGCCAGGGCGATCAGCGGCCAGGTCACGACGAAGCTCCACAGCATGTAGGAGGCGTCGAGCGCCGCGTTCCCCCGGTCGCTGTCCAGGAACGGCAGCTTGTACCCCTGGTTCACGATCAGCTCCGCCACGCCGATCAGGAGGTTGTGCCACAGGTAGATCGTGACCGCGCGGTTGTTGGAGAGGGTGACGAGCGGGTCCCACTTCGCCAGTCGGCCCGGCAGTTGCTGCCAGGACGGGGAGTACTGGAGCAGGATCACCACGAAACCGAACGACCAGGTGGCCTGCGCCAGCGGGATCTCGTTGAGGTCCCAGCCCCCGCTGCCCAGGTGGTTCGAGGCCCACCAGAGGCCGAAGGCCATCGCCAGGAAGGCCCAGGAGACCGCTGCGTACCGCGGGATCCGCTTCAACAGCCCGTCGTGGTGCGCGAATCCCAGCATCCAGCAGGAGGCGTAGACCGCGAAGTCGGTGACGCCCTCGCCGGTCTCGCCGGGAATGGTGACCAGACCGGTTCCGATGACCGCCGTCAGCGCCAGCGGGGCCAGCAACATCGCCCACGGGACGCGGCGGAAGGCCCACAGCAGCAGGGGCGAGGCCACCACGAACCAGAGGTAGGTGCGCAGGTACCAGAGCGGTCCCGCCGCCTGCACCGCCCAGTCGTCTGCGGACGGGTACGGCGGGGCGCCGATCGGCACCAGGTACGTGAACAGCCGGACCAGGCCCCAGGTGCCGCCCTCGTCCGGGTCCTTCAGCGGGTTCCAGCCGTTCATGAAGATCAGCGTCAATGCCACCGCGCTGAACGCCCACAACGGGGGCAGGAGGCGGCGCACCCGACTCATGATCACCTGGCGTGCCGGGCGGTCCAGCGAGCGCGCCATCAACATGCCCGCCAGGGCGAACATCACGCCCATGGAGGGGAAGACGATCGACAGCCAGCCCCAGCCGAAGACGTGGTACGTCACCACGCGGACCAGCGCGATCGAACGCAGCAGGTCCAGATAGCGGTCACGACCCGGCTTCGGGGCGGTCGGGGCGGGGGCGGGTGCGGAGACCGGGCCCGCCCCCTCCGGGAAGTACGTCGGTGCGCCCGCTGTCGTCACCGTCTCCGGGGTCCTCTCGTGCGTCGTCATCCGACGGGCCTCCGCTCGCTCTCCGCGGTGCCCGCGGCCTGCTGTTGCGGCACCGCGCCCGGCGCCGCCTCCACCACTCCGGTGCGCCGCAGCTTCTGCCAACGCAGCCGGCCACCGGTGAGCGCGGTGATCCAGGACTGGAGCAGCACCACGTACATCAACTGTCGGTAGAGGATCTGCTGGAGGGGCAGCGAGATGAGGTGGGTCATCTTCTCCCGGTCCAACTTGAAGGCGTAGGCGGCGCAGACCGCCTGGACCGCCAGGACCCCCAGCCACGCGGTGACGGTCTTTCCGGTGGGGCCGAAGACGAGGCCGTACAGGAGGAACACGTCGATCAGCGGCGCCAGCAGCGGGGCCACCACCATGAACAGCGAGACCAGCGGCAGGCCCAGGCGGCCGAAGCGGCCCGAGGCGCCCCGGTCGATCACGGCGCGGCGGTGCTTCCAGATCGCCTGCATCGTGCCGTAGGACCAGCGGTAGCGCTGCGACCACAACTGCTGGACGGTCTCCGGCGCCTCGGTCCAGGCGCGGGCGTTCTCCGCGTACACGACCCGCCAGCCGTCGCGGTGCAGTGCCATGGTGATGTCGGTGTCCTCGGCGAGCGTGTCGTCGCTCATGCCGCCGACCCGCTCCAGTGCCGAACGCCGGAAGGCGCCGACCGCGCCCGGGATCGTCGGCATGCAGCGCAGCATGTCGTACATCCGGCGGTCCAGGTTGAAGCCCATCACGTACTCGATGTGCTGCCAGGCACCGATCATCGAGTCCTTGTTGCCGACCTTGGCGTTGCCGGCCACCGCGCCGACCCGGGGGTCCGCGAAGGGCTGCACCAGCTCGCGCACGGTGGACGGCTCGAAGACCGTGTCGCCGTCCATCATCACGATCAGGTCGTACTGGGCGTTCACGACGCCCCGGTTGAGCGCGGCCGGCTTGCCCGCGTTCATCTGGCGCACGACGCGCACGTTCGGCAGGTTCATGTCCTCGACGATGCGGGCCGTTCCGTCGTTGGAACCGTCGTCGATGACGATGATCTCGATCGGGTGCTCGCTGTCCATGAGGGAACGCACGGTGTTCTCGATGCACTTGGCCTCGTTGTAGGCCGGCACCAGCACCGACACCGGTTCGGTGACCGGGTTCGGCCCCCAACGGAAGCCCTTGCGGCGGACCCGGTGCGCATGGACCGCGGACAGCAGGAGCATCAGGCCGAAGCGGGTGAAGACCAGCACGCCGATGATGGCCAGCGCGACGACCAGGCCGTCGGTGAGGTCGTCGGAGGCCTGCACCATGAAGACCCAGGCCTTGCCCTTCCACAACTCCAGGCCGGTGACCGTGGTGTTCGCGCTGGGTGCGTCGAGCGCCTCGGTGAGGGTCTGGAAGCGGTAGCCCTCTTCCTGCATCCGGGGCAGGAACTTGTCCAGCGCGCGCACGGTCTGGCTGCGGTCACCGCCGGAGTCGTGCATGAGGACGATGGCGCCCTTGCCGTCCTCGGGGGTGGCGTTGCGGATGATCTGGCCGACGCCCGGTCGGCGCCAGTCCTCGCTGTCGGTGTTGTTGACGACGGTGAGGTAGCCGAGGCTGCCGACGTACTCGGTCACCGGCCAGGACGCGTCGTCCATGGCGTCGGCGAAGGAGGAGTACGGCGGTCGGAACAGGGAGGAGCGGATGCCGGCCGAGCCGACGAGCGCCAGCTGGTTCTGGGACAGCTCCCAGTCGATGCGGCGCTTGGACTGGTAGGAGAGGTCCGGGTGGTTGAAGGTGTGCAGACCGACCTCGTGGCCCTCGGCCACCATGCGGCGGACGAGGTCGGGGTGGCGCGACGACATGGTGCCGGTCACGAAGAACACCCCGTGCGCGTTGTGCTTCTTCAGCACGTCGAGCACCTTGGGCGTCCAGGTGGGGTCGGGGCCGTCGTCGAAGGTGAGGACCAGGCTGTGGTCGGGCACGCTCCGGCTGGTCACCTGATCGCCGCGGGTGTCGATGATCGGGCCGCCTTCGAGCACCTCTTCCGGCACGGCGTCGTCCGAGGCCTCGGCGCGGACGCGGTGGTCGGCGAGGATCTCGCTGTGCACGTAGCCGCGGAGCATCAGCATGGTGATCGCGGCGACGAGGAGCAGCGAGGGCAGGACGAAACGAAGGGGCAGCGAGCGGCGGAGGCCGGCCGGGACGCTGCGGGGGGACGGGCGGCGTCTGAGGGTGCGCGAGGGGGTCACAGGACGTTCTCTGAGGAGGGGGCGGCGACGTCGGACCCGGTGGGCGCGGGCTGGCCGAGGGCCATGGGGTCGCCTGCGGCGGGGGACGTGGTCGTGTCGGGGGTGTTGGTGGGAGCGGCGGTCGTCGGCGCGGTCGTGGGAGCGCCAGTGGGCGTGCCGCTGGGAGCGGGGGAGGTCGGCGCGGGGGTGGCCGTGTCGGGGGTGCCGGGCTGCGCGCTGGTGGCGGTCGTCTGCGGCGTGGGCGCCCCGGTGGTCGGCGAGGGGGCCGGGCTGCTCGGGGCGCTGGTGCTCGCCGTCGGGCCGGACGTCCTGGACGGCGTCGAGGTGCTCTTGCCGGCGCCGCTCGTGGTCGGCGACGGGGTGTTGCTCTCCGTGGGGGACGGGTCGGTCGACGCGGTGGGGGACGCGGACGCTTCGCCCTGTCCGGCCGGCACGGCCTCCTGCTGCTCGGGCAGCGGCACCCAGGGGGCGGAGGAGTTGCCCGTCAGCAGGGTGGCCACGATGACCACGGCGTAGACCGCGCAGGCGACTCCGACGAGGGTGCCCAGGCGCCGGAAGCGCCGGCTGCGACGGCCGGACTCGTCGACGAAGACGGGGCCGTTGGGTTCGCGACGGGGGTCGGGGACGACCTCGGCCGGCTGGAGCGACCAGTCGCCGTCCCCGCCGCCTATCCGTACGGCGTCGAGCTGGACGGTGACCTCGTTGGGGTCGTGCGCCTGGTCGGCCGCGTCGGGGACCGGGGCGGGGGTCACGGAGAGCGGTCGGGTCCGGTCCGTGTCGGCAGCCGGGCGCAACGCGTCCCGCCGCGTGGCCTCGGGCCCCTGCTTCCGGACGTCCACCCCTGCGGACGGGACGGGCCCGGACGCAGCGCCGGCCCCGGAACCGTCCGCGGCTCCCGGCAGTCGCGCCGTGTCGGTGTCATGCGGCATTCCGCCTCCGTTCGACGCGATGCCGTGATCCCGGAGATCGGTGTCGCGGGCACCCTTGTGACCGGCATCCTGTTGATCAGGTTGGCCGTGATTGAGCCAGTTCTCCACTGCGGCGCACTTCCCCATGGACAAGTTTCGGGCGCGCGTACGCTCCCGGGTCGACGTACCTGCTCACAGGATCGAACCCGCGTTGGCTCGAACGCCCCCTCTGTCACACTGTGCCCGGGGGCCATGAGGGTAGCGCATGCGTCCGTCGAGAAGACGTTCCCGCAGGCTATGGATTTCCTGTGAAGCTTGAGACCTGGCTGAAAGTAGCCCAACCGAAAATGGTTACCGATGCGTAGCTCCCGGGGTCATCCATATGGACGGCACATCGACTTCCCTTCGCCCTCCCGGTTCGACCGGAGGGTTGCCGTCCGCCCCGTGACACGCTCCGGCGGGCGGTCCGGTTCCCTCCGTCGCATGCCCGTGCGAGACCCGCGATTACTCTGTCCGCCATGAAACGCGCCGGATGCCTGTTCCTCGTCACCCTCCCCGTCGTCGTGACGGCGGTTGTCTACTTCTTGGGGCCGGTCCATCCGGACGGTCGTGAGCCCCTCGGATCGACCGTGTCCGCGGCGCCGAAGTCGCGCCAGGAGGCGAAGGCGGTGGCCGAGGGCTCGGCGGACGACGCCGCGATCGCCGATGCGCCGCCCGGCCTGGCCGCGCCGGAGAAGAAGGAGTTGGCGGGGAAGATCGTGGCGAGCGCCGTGAACTCCACCGTGGACTGGCGCAGCACGTACGGCTCCATCAAGGACATCGGGGACGGACAGGGCTATACGGCAGGAATCGTCGGTTTCTGCACGGGCACCCATGACCTGCTCAGCCTCGTCGAGCGCTACACCGAGGGCCACCCCGACAACGGACTGGCCCGCTACCTCCCCGCCCTGCGCGACGTGGACGGCAGCGACTCGCACGAGGGTCTGGACCCCGGCTTCACCGCGGCCTGGCAAGCGGAAGCGGAGGTCGAGGCCTTCCGCAAGGCCCAGGAGGAGGAGCGGGACCGGGTCTACTTCGACCCCTCGGTGCGCCTGGCCAAGCTCGACGGCCTCGGCACCCTGGGGCAGTTCATCTACTACGACGCGATGGTCTTCCACGGCCCCGACACCACCGCGAACGGCTTCTACGACCTGAGGGAGCGCGCCCTGGCGGAGGCGGACACCCCGGCAGAGGGCGGAACCGAAGAGCACTACCTCGACGTCTTCCTCGACATGCACCGCAAGGCCATCGAGGCGAAGCGGTTGGACAACGACACCAGTCGGGTCGACAAGGCCCTGCGCAAGTTCCTTGAGGACGGCAACTACGACCTCGACACCCCGCTGCAGTGGCAGATGTACGGACGGGCGTACCAGCTCTAGGTCCAGGGGGCCGGCGCGCCCTTCCGCGGTGTGATCCGACGGTCGTGCGCGGCACGGAAGCCCCCTCACGTCCTCCGCCGCCGTGAAGCGCGAGCCGAAGCGCGAGCCGAAGCGGAAGTGGAAGCGGAACCAGAAGCGGAATCGGAAGTGACCGGTCCGCGCCGGCCGGCCCGGTCCTCCCGGCCCCGGTCCGCTCAGGCGTCGAGGACCGGGTGCAGCTCCGGCCGGGCGTCCCACCACGCCCGGTGGAAGGCGTTGTTGTCGACGTTCGCCACATAGGCACGGGCTGCCGCCCGGTACAGCAGTTCGGCGTGCCGGGCGGACACCGCCGCCTTGTTCCAGGCCAGCCGGATCCGGCCCGTCACCGGGTCGCCCTCCAGGGGGCGCAGCACCGTGCCCTCCGCCGCGGGGGCCGTCGGCTGGCTGATCGAGATCGCCCGACCGGCTGCGATCAGGTCGTAGTGCATCTTGCGGTCGGCCACCCGGTGCCGCAGCAGCGGAGTGAACCCGGCCTTCTCACAGGCGCTGACCAGGGCCTCGGGGCCGCCGTCGTCGTCCTCCACCAGGGTCATCCAGGACTCGCCGGAGAGCTCGGCGAGTGCGATCCGGTCCTTGCCGGCCAGCGGATGCGCTGCCGAGAGGCGCACGCAGAACGGCTCCTTCGGCACGAGGGTGCGCGCGGAAGTGCCCTGGGGCAGCGGCACTTCGTGGTCGTTGACCTCTCCGAACAGAACGGCGTCGTACCGTCCCACGCCGAGCTGTCGGGTCAGCGTCGTCGCGGAGTGCTCCACGGCGACCGCGATCTCCTGTCCCGCCATCACCTGTTCCAGCTCCCCGAGCAGCCGGTCCACCAGGACCAGCAGGATGCAGCCGAGCCGCAGCGGGGTGTCCGGGGAGACGGCGCGCGCCCCGGCGGCCAACGCGTCCATCTCGCCGAGCACCAGCCGCGCCTTGGAGAGCACGAACTCGCCCAGCGGGGTCGGCTCCACGCCGTGCGGACCGCGGAGGAAGAGCTCTCCGCCGGCGACCTTCTCGATGCGCCGCAACTGTGCCGAGAGCGCGGGCTGCGAGACCCCGAGCCGCCCGGCCGCCCGGCCCAGACTGCCCGCTTCCGCTATCCGGCAGACGGCCTCAAGATGCCTCAACTCCAGCTGCATTTCAGCAGCGTACGCAGCGCGGTCCGGCCGCACCATAACCCGCGTCTTATGCCCGGTGAGATGTCCCGAACTGGCCATGTCCACGCCCATACTCGGCGCGACGATCCGTCTCCCCCACCACGATCCCCACCCGATCGGAGCAGATGTTGCACCCCACCAGACTCACGGCGACCGTGGCCGCCCTGGCGCTCTCGGCGAGCCTCGCGACCGCCCTCGCCGGCCCCGCCGCAGCGGCCCCGCAGGCGCAGCCCGCACCTCCCGGCCACGGCAAGTCCCTCGCCCTGGCCGCCGCCGACAAGGCCGCCGCGAGCGGTCTCGACGAACTCCAGCACGGAGCCGACGAAGAGCTCGTCCGGACGTCCGTCACGCCTTGGTCGAACGGCCTCTACTACGCCTCGTACGAGCGCACCTACCGCGGCCTCCCGGTCGTCGGCGGCGACGCGGTCGTCGTCTCCGACAGCTCCGGCAAGGTCCGCGAGGTCACCGGCGCCCCGGCGCCCGCCCTCAAGCTCTCCACCAAGGCGAAGGTGACCGCCGCGAAGGCCCTCGCCACCGCGCGGAAGCAGCTGGCCACGGTCGAGAGCGCCAGCGCCCCGGAGCTGACCGTGCTCCTCAAGGGCAACAAGGCCGTCCTGACGTGGCACACCCGGGTCATCGGCCGCACCGCCAAGGACGCGCCGAGCGCCCTCGACACCTATGTCGACGCGCGCACCGGGGCGATCGCCCGCGCCACCGACAAGATCCTGCACGCCGACGGCCGCGGCTACCACAACGGCAACGTCACCATCGACACCGCCGCCACCTCCATGACCGACACCAGCCGCGGCGGCTTCAAGTGCGGCGGGCAGAACGGCAGTGCGTACACCGGCTCCTCCCCGTGGGGCAACAACGGCGCCAACGACCTGGTGACCGCCTGCGTCGACATCATGTACGCGGCGCAGAAGGAACACTCCATGCTCAAGGAGTGGTTCGGCTACAACGGCCAGAACGGACAGGGCGGCATGGTCCCGGCCCGCGCCGGACTGAGCGAGGTCAACGCGTACTACGACGGTACGAAGACCACGTACGGCCGCAACCAGAACGGCACCAACCAACTCACCGGCATCGACGTCGTGGCCCACGAGTACGGCCACGAGATCTTCGACCGGACACCGGGCAGCGCGGGCTCGTCCAACGAGAACGGCGGCCTGAACGAGTCGACGGGCGACATCTTCGGCGCGCTCACCGAGTACTACGCCAACAACCCGAACGACACCCCGGACTACACGGTCGGCGAGAAGCTGAACTTCCTCGGCGACAACAAGCCGATCCGGTACATGTACAACCCCTCGCTGCACAACAACGACCCCAACTGCTACACCCAGTTGAACTCGGGGACCGAGGTGCACGCGGCGGCCGGGCCGCAGAACCACTGGTTCTACCTGCTCGCGGAGGGCTCCAACCCGGGCGGCGGCAAGCCCAACAGCCCCATATGCTCCGGCGGTCCCTCCTCCGTGACCGGCATCGGCATCCAGAAGGCCGGCAAGATCTTCATGGGCGCCCTGCTCATGAAGACCTCTTCCTGGAACCACCTCGCGGCCCGCAAGGCGACCCTCTCCAGCGCCAAGAACACCTACGGCAGCGCCGAGTGCAACGCGGTCAAGGCGGCCTGGAACGCGGTCGGCGTGCCGGCCCAGTCCGGCGAGACCGACTGCGGGGGCACCACGACCCCGGACTTCTCGCTCGCCCTGAACCCGTCCTCGGGCTCCGTCCAGCCGGGCGCTTCCGTCACCTCCACGGTGAACACCTCCACCACCGGTGGCAGCGCCCAGACGGTGCAGCTCTCGGCCGGCGGCGCCCCGAGCGGGGTCACCGTCTCCTTCAGCCCCTCCTCGGTCACCTCGGGCGGCTCGTCCACGATGACCGTCCAGGTCGCGGCGGGCACCGCCAACGGCACGTACCCGATCACCGTGACCGGTACGGGCTCCGTCACGCACACCGTGACCTACCAGCTGTCGGTCGGCACCACGACCCCGCCGCCCAGTGGCTGTGACAACACCGAGTACACCTACCAGGGCACCCTGGCGTCCGGGCAGGCCGCCGCCCAGCCCGACGGCTCGTACTACTACTCGGCGACCTCCGGCACCCACGTGGGCTGCCTGCGCGGTCCGGCCGGCAGCGACTTCGACCTCTACCTGCAGAAGTGGAACGGGTACGGCTGGTCGGACGTGGCGGTCGGCGGCACGGCGAGCGCCGACGAGGACACCAGCTACTACGGCACCCCCGGCTACTACCGCTACGTGGTCCACGCCTACAGCGGCTCCGGTGCGTACACGCTGGGGTTGAGCGCCCCGTAAGGGGTTGAGCACCCCGTCAGGGGGCGGGGCGCCGTTGCGGACCGGGGGTTCCGCGACGGTCTCCCCGGAGCCGGGTCGCCGCATGTCCCGCGGCGACCCGGCTTCCCGCGCGTCAGCGCAGCTCGGCCAGGGCGAACCCGGGGAGCTCCGGCCCGGCGTCCGAGAGCAGCCCGCCGTCCGGGCCCCAGGTCCCGGCCCTCCCGCCGGCGGTCCCGTCCTCGTTGGGCCCCAGGACGTTCCCGAGCACCACGTACAGCCCGAAGTCCCGGGCCCGCACCGGGTACACCTCCTCGAACGAGTCGTTGTCGGCGCCGAGGACCGAACTCGCCAGGTAGGCCGTGCAGCCGTCTGCGGCGGCCCGCTCGGCCAACCCGGGGAACCGGTTGTCGTAGCACGTGGCCGTCGCGAACCGGACCCCGTCGAGGACGAAACGCCCGTCCGTCGAACCCGACGCGAAGACCTCGGCCTCGATCCCGTACAGGTGCTGCTTGTCGTAGCGGGTGAGGAGCGTGCCCTCCGGGCCGATCACGAGGGTGGTGATCCCGGGCCGCCCTCCGGCCGTCCGCACCGGCCCGTTGACCACGGCCGCCGCACCGACGGCCCGACAGGCCTCCCGCACGGGGTCCAGCCGGGGGTCGTCCTCGGTCAGGAGCAGGTCGGGGGAGTCCCGGATCAGGCTCGGCTCGTACCCGGTGAGGCAGAGCTCCGCGAAGACCACGACCCGCGCCCCCGCGTTCCCGGCTTCCCGGACGAGACCGGCGACGGTGCGGGCGTTGGCGTCGACGTCCCCGGCGACCGGGGCGAACTGGGCGGCTGCGACGATCATGGAGATCATCCTCCCGCCCGTCCGCGTAAGGGTCAATGGGGGTCGGGGACCCTGAGCTCCCGGGTGGTTTCGTGCAGCACGGACAGGAACGCGCCCGCCGCGACCGTGGGGGCGGGCGGGACGGCCGCGCAGACCCGGCGGTACGGCACGTCATCCGGGTGGACCGTGATCAGGGTCACGTCGGGGCGCACCGAGGCCGCCGCGAGCGCCGGCACCAAGGTGACGCCGAGACCCGCCGCGACGGCACCGAGCTTGGCGATCCAGTCGTGCGCGCGCAGCCCGGTCCGCGGTCGGAACCCGGCCGCGGCGGCCGGCCGGACCAGGGTGTCCTCCAGGCGCTCGGGGCCGACGATCCACTCCTCCCCGGCGAGTTCGGCGAGCCGGACCGCACGCCGCCCCGCACACCGGTGTCCCCGCTCCAGGGCCACCAGCATCGGCTCGTCGAGCAGGTGGTGCAGCACCACGCCCGGCGTCGGGGGAGCGTCCCGGGGCGGGCTGACCACCGCGAGGTCCTCCTCCCCGGCCGCCACCAGGCCCAGGTGCTTCGCGGAGGGCCCCTCCACCCGACTGACCCGTACCCCCGGGTGCCGCTCCCGGAAGGCGGCCTGGGCGCGCGGCACGAGGCTCGCCGTGGCGCTGGAGAAGCTGCCGAGCCGCAACAGCCCGCCGCCGAGGGAGCGCAGCGCCTCCAGTTCGGCGCGGGCGGTGGCGAGCCGGTCCCGGACGGCCTCCGCGTGGGGGACCAACACCCGCCCCGCCTCGCTCAGGCGCACCCCGCGCGGCAGGCGCTCGAAGAGCTCCGCCCCGACCTCGTCCTCCAGGGACCGGATCTGGCGCGAGACCGCGGACTGGGTGTAGCCGAGGAGCTGCGCGGCGGCGGTGAAGGACCCCGCACGGGCGACGGTGAGGAACGCCTCGTACGGGCCGGGGGGAGCGGGCATGGTCGCCATGCTAGGCGCGGGCCCGTCGCCCTCCCGGCCCGACCGGGCGCCGGGACTCCCGTCCCCGTTCCTCAGGTCCCGTCGGGGCGGTCGCCGCGCAGCAGGCGCAGGAAGTCCCGGAAGGCGCCGGGCATGTCCACCGCCGACGGATCGAGGAGCCACTGGTACTGGAGGCCGTCCATCACGGCCGTCAGCAACGGGGCCGCGCGTTCCGGGGTGAGGCCGCCCGGCAGGCGCTCGCCGAACTCCAGGCGCAGCACGTCCGCCATGTTCGCCCGCACCTGTGCGTACCGCTCGGTGAAGAACTCCCGTGCCGGGTGGCCCTCCGTGACGCTCTCGCCGAGCAGTGCGGAGAAGGTCTGCACGATTCCGGGTCGCATCGCGTTGTACTCGACGAGGGACTCCAGGAGGTCGAGCCGCCACCCCTCGCGGTCCCGGCCCCCGCTCGTGTCCCAGCGGTCCCGTTCCTCCAGGACCGCGACGAGCAGGGCCTCCTTCGTCGGGAAGTAGTGGAGCAGTCCCTGTTGGGTCAGTCCGACGCGCTCGGCCACGGAGCCGAGGGTGGCGCCCCGGTAGCCCCGCTCGGCCATCACTTCGAGGGCGGCGCGCAGGATGTCCGCGCGTCGCTCTTCGCTCTTGGCCCGCACCATCGCCGTGGTCCCTTCCGCAGGTTCGTCCCGACAGGACCGTACTCCCTCGTCCCGCCCTTGAAGTAACGAAAAGATAACGTCACCTACCGATCTACAGGTAGGTGGGGGCACGATGGGCGCATCGGGGTCATTCCAGTACGTCAACGAGGAGGTACGGCCATGGCGGAGAACAGCGCGGAGACCGCGAGGGAAGCGGCCGTCGAAAAGGCGCTCGGCGCGCTCGACCTGGACGCCAAGACCCGGTTGCTCGCCGGCCAGGACATGTGGTCCCTGCCCGCCCTGCCGCAGATCGGACTGGAGTCCCTGGTCATGTCCGACGGGCCGGTCGGCGTCCGCGGCGTCCGCTGGACCGCCGACGACCCGTCCGTCGCGCTCCCCTCGCCGACCGCCCTCGCCGCGGCCTGGGACCCCGAGCTGGCCCGACGGGCCGGTCGGCTCCTCGCCCAGGAGGCCCGCCGCAAGGGCGTCCACGTCCTCCTCGCCCCCACGGTCAACCTGCACCGCAGCCCGCTCGGCGGCCGTCACTTCGAGGCCTACAGCGAGGACCCGTACCTCACCGGCGTGGTGGGCACCGGCTACGTCCTGGGCGTCCAGGACGGTGGCGTCGGCACCACCGTCAAGCACTTCGTCGCCAACGACGCCGAGACCGACCGCTTCACCGTCGACAACAGGGTCGCCCCGCGCCCGCTCCGCGAGCTCTACCTCGCCCCCTTCGAAGCCATCGTCAAGAACGCCCGCCCCTGGGGCATCATGACCGCCTACAACCAGGTCAACGGCGTGACCATGACCGAGCACCACCACCTGGTGAACGAGGTCCTGCGCGGCGAGTGGGGCTTCGACGGCTTCAACGTCTCCGACTGGATGGCGGCCCGCTCCACCACCGCCGACATCGAGGGCGGCCTCGACGTCGCCATGCCCGGACCCCACACCGTCTACGGCGAAGCCCTCGCCGCCGCGGTCCGCGCCGGAGAGGTCGCCGGGTCCACCGTCGACACGGCCGTGCGCAACGTCCTGCGGCTCGCCGCCCGCGTCGGCGCGCTCGAAGGCGCCCCGCCGGTCGTCGCCGATCCGCCCGCCCCCGTCGACGGCGACGCCCTCGCCCGCGAGATCGCCCGCCGCGGCTTCGTCCTCGTGCGGAACGAGGGCGGTGCGCTGCCCCTCGCGGCCGGTCGGACCGTGGCCCTCTCCGGCGCCGCCGCCCGTGACGCCCGGGTCCTCGGCGGCGGCTCCGCCCAGGTCTTCCCCGAGCACGTCGTCTCCCCGCTCGACGGCCTGGCGGCCGTCCTCCCCGAGGGCGCCCTGACCTATGCGGTCGGCGCCGACCCCAGCGACGAGCTCGCCCCCGCCGACCGGGGCTTCAGCCTCCGGGCCCGCTGCCGCGACGCCTCCGGAAACGTCATCGGCGAGGGCAGCCTCCCCAACGGCCAGGTCCAGTGGATCGGCGACGACCTGCCCGAGGGCGTCACCCACGACGCCCTCGCCTCCATCGAGGTCATCGGCACCTTCACCCCGCGCGAGTCCGGTGGGCACGCCTTCGGCACCCGGGGTCTCGGGGCCTTCTCCCTCGCCGTCGACGGCGAAACCCTCTTCGAGGGAACACAGGCCATGGGGGCCGAGACCGACCCCTTCGAAGCCTTCTTCGGCTCCCCGGTCGAGCGCGCCACGGTGGAGCTCACGGCGGGGGAGACCGTCGAGGTGTCCCTGCTCCACACCCTGGACAAGGGGTTCGCGACCCCGCTGCCGGCCGTCATGTTCTCCTTCGTCCACCTCGGTCCCCGCCGTGACCCCGACGAACTGATCGCCGAAGCCGTGGAGGCCGCCCGCACCGCGGACACCGCCGTCGTGGTCGTCGCCACCACCGAGCGCGTCGAGTCCGAGGGCTTCGACCGCAAGGACCTCGCCCTTCCCGGCCGCCAGGACGACCTGGTCCGGGCCGTCGCCGCGGTCAACCCGAACACCGTCGTCGTCGTCAACTCCGGCTCCCCGGTGGAACTGCCCTGGCGCGAGGAAGTGGCCGCGGTCCTGCTCGGCTGGTTCCCCGGTCAGGAGGGCGGAGCCGCCCTGGCCGACGTCCTCACCGGCGTGGAGGAGCCCGGCGGTCGCCTCCCCACCACCTGGCCCGGGACCCTCGCCGAGGTCCCCGTCACCGAGGTCACCCCGACCGACGGTGCGCTGCACTACGCCGAGGGCATCGCCATCGGCTACCGCGCCTGGGACGAGGCCGGCGCCGCACCCGCGTACCCCTTCGGCCACGGCCTGGGGTACACCGACTGGTCGTACGACTCCCTGCGCGCGGCCCCCGGCGCGGTCACCGTGCGGATCACCAACACCGGCACCCGGGCGGGCCGCGAGACGGTCCAGATCTACCTGCTCCCCGTGGACGACGCGGTGGAGCGCCCGGCCCGCTGGCTCGCCGGCTTCGCGAGCGTCCAGGCCGCTCCCGGAGAGACCGTCGAGACCGAGATTCCGCTGCCCCGCCGCGCCTTCGAGATCTGGGACGAGGAGCAGAACGACTGGGCCCTCGTCGCCGGTTCCTACGAGGTCGTCGCGGCCCGCTCCCTCGTCGACGTCCGTTTGACGGCGACCCTCGACGTCTGACCCGGACGTCCTCGCGAACCGGCCCCGGGGCGGAACCCGACGACCGCCCCGGGGCCCTCACTCCTCGGTGATCCGCCGGTACGCCAGCTCGGCGAGGCGCGCCTGCCCGTCCTTGCTCGGGTGGAACCAGTCCCAGGGGCTCAACTGGCTGCCGTCGAAACGGAAGGAGAACACCGCCCCGTCGTCGTACCGGCAGCGCGCGTCCCCGGCGCAGACCTCCGCCAGGGCCCCGTTGTACGCCACCACCCGGTCCCGCACCGCCGAACGCCGCCGCTCCGCGGCCGGCCCCAGGTCCTCCGCGTCCGTCAGCATCGCACCGCAGATTCCCAGCTTCCACACCTTGAGCCCCATGGGGCTCAGTCGCCCCGTCGACCACAGGTGCTTGAGGTCCGGCACGCTCGCCACGTACACCTGTGCCTGCGGCGCGCCGGCCCACAGCCGTGCGAGCGCCGCTTCGAAGGAGGCGCGGAAGTCCTCGACCGGGGTCATGAGGTCAGGGGTGGCCCGACAGGCGTCGTTCGCCCCCATCGTCACGGTCACCAGGGCGGGATCCTCGGCCGCGGCCCCGGCCATCTGCTCCGGGAGCTCCGCCATCCGCGCCCCCGTCCTGGCCAGGTTCCAGCTGTGGGTGGCCGCCTTCTCCGGGCCCAGCAGCCGCATCGCCAGACTGTTGACGGCGGTGTCCGTCCCGGTGGCCCACGAGGCCTCGGGGCAGTCCGACAGGACCGAGCAGGCGTCGAAGGCGCGGGTCATCGAGTCCCCGACGGCCGCGACGGAGGCGGGGGAGACGTCCCACCGCGACGTCGGGCTCGGACTCGGTGCCGGACCCGGTGCGGATCCGGCGCCGGGAGCCGCCGCCTCCGGAGTGTCGGAGGTGCAACCGGAGAGCGTTCCGCCGCACAGCAGTGCCGCCGTGGCGACGGCGGTGCGGAAGCGGTGTCGACCGCGCATCCCCGGCCCCTCCTTCGACGTCCTGGCGAGTGAAAGCTTCGTGTCCACCCGCCCCCGGAGCGACCGTACGTCATCCCGATGACGGTGCGGCACGGTAGCTTTTCCCCGTCGAACCAGAGGCGCCTTTGCCAACCGGTTCCGGTAAATTACATCACGTCACATGCTGTCCGCTTTTTGATGGTTTGCGACGTTCTGCTCCTGATGCTGTTTACTGAGGCCGCTGGGAAAAGGCGAACCTCGTCCCACACTGGAGGTCCCGGTGACGACACGTGGAGTCCTGTACGTTCATTCCGCACCGCGCGCGCTGTGCCCGCACGTCGAATGGGCGGTCGCGGGTGTCCTCGGTGCGCGGGTCCAGCTCGACTGGATCCGCCAACCCGCGTGCCCCGGCACCTGGAGAGCCGAGCTCTCCTGGAAGGGGCAGACCGGCACCGCCTCCACACTCGCCTCCGCGCTCCGCGGCTGGCAGATGCTCCGCTTCGAGGTGACCGCGGAGCCCTGCCCCACCGCCGAGGGCGAGCGCTACAGCGCCACTCCCGACCTGGGCATCTTCCATGCCGTCACCGGGATGCACGGGGACATCCTGATCCCGGAGGACCGCCTCCGGGCCGCCTTGGCGCGCTCGGCACAGGGCGAGACCCAACTGGAGGCGGAGATCACCAAGCTGCTCGGGAAGCCCTGGGACGACGAGCTGGAGCCCTTCAGGTACGCCGGCGAGGGCGCCCCCGTGCGCTGGCTGCACCAGGTCGTCTGAGGCTTCCCGGCGAAGCGCGGTGGACCCGCGCCGGTGCGCCCCGCGCACCGGACGGGAGAGCGATCACGCATGCCGGCACGGCGGCTGTCGCCTCCGGTGCCGCCGACGGGGGCCGTGCGCCGAACCCACGGGAAAGGCCCGCCCCCGAACCGGGGGCGGGCCTTCGCGATCAGCCGGGCGTCACACCGTGCGGAACGCCAGGACCACGTTGTGGCCGCCGAAGCCGAAGCTGTTGTTGATCGCGGCGATCGTGCCCTGCGGCAGCTCGCGGGGCCCGTCGCGGACGATGTCGGCCTCGACCTCGGGGTCCAGGTCGTCGACGTTGATCGTCGGCGGGGCCAGGCGGTGGTGGAGCGCCAGGACCGTCGCGACGGTCTCGATGCCGCCCGCGCCACCGAGGAGGTGACCGGTCATCGACTTCGTCGCGGAGATCGCGACGTGGTCCAGGTCGTCGCCCAGGACCTTCCGCAGCGCCTTGATCTCGGCGACGTCGCCCTGCGGCGTCGACGTGGCGTGCGCATTGAGGTGGACCACCTCGGACGGCTTGAGGTCCGTGGAGTCCAGCAGGTTCTGCATCGCGGCGGCGATGCCCCGGCCGGTCGGCTCGGGCTGCGCGATGTGGTGGCTGTCGGCCGACAGGCCCTGGCCGAGCACCTCGCAGTAGATGCGGGCGCCACGGGCCTTCGCGTGCTCCTCGGACTCCAGGATCACGACGCCGGCACCCTCGCCGAGCACGAAGCCGTCGCGCTCGGTGTCGTACGGGCGCGAGGCCTTCGTCGGCTCGTCGTTGTTCTTGGACATCGCCATCATGTTGGCGAAGGCGGCGATGGGCAGCGGGTGGATCGCGGCCTCGGTGCCGCCGGCGACGACCACGTCGGCACGGCCGGTGCGGATCATCTCGACGGCGTAGCCGATCGCTTCGGCCCCCGATGCGCAGGCGGAGACGGGGGTGTGGACGCCCGCCCGGGCGTTCACCTCCAGACCCACGTTCGCGGAGGGGCCGTTGGGCATCAGCATGGGAACGGTGTGCGGGGAGACGCGGCGTACGCCCTTCTCCTTCAGCACGTCGTACTGGTCGAGCAGCGTGGTGACACCGCCGATGCCGGAGGCGATGACGGAGCCGAGCCGCTCGGGCACGATCTTCTCGTCCTCGCCGGCCGGGCCGGTGTAGCCCGCGTCGGCCCAGGCCTCGCGAGCTGCGATCAGCGCGAACTGCGCCGAACGGTCCAGCCTGCGGGCGAGCGGGCGGGGCAGGACGTCGCCCGGGTCGACCGCGGCGGTCGCCGCGATCTGGACGGGCAGTTCGGCGAAGCGCTCGCCCTCCAGGGGCTTGACGCCGGAACGTCCCGCGATCAGACCTTCCCAGGTCGATGCGGAATCGCCACCCAGCGGTGTGGTTGCGCCGAGACCGGTGACGACCACGGTGCGATTGGTCGAGCTCACAGGAATTCTTTCTCCACGTGTGTGATGGTCGAAGTACGGCGCCACCGCCGGGTGGCGTACCGAGTCAGCGAGGGCTGAATCAGCCCTGGTGCTTCAGGATGTAGTCGGCAGCGTCGCCCACGGTCTTGAGGTTCTTGACGTCCTCGTCCGGGATCTTGACGTCGAAGCGCTCTTCGGCGGCGACGACGACCTCGACCATGGACAGGGAGTCGACGTCCAGGTCGTCGGTGAAGGACTTGTCCAGCTGGACGTCCTCGACCGGGATGCCGGCGATCTCGTTGACGATCTCGGCGAGGCCCTTGACGATCTCGTCCTGGGTGTGAGCCATAGTGGCGCTCCTTCTTGCGGTTACTTCGGTACGGGGGCTTCCGGGGGATCCGGTGTGCCTAGGGGAGGGTAACGACCGTCGCGGCGTAGACGAGACCCGCCCCGAAGCCGATGACGAGCGCGGTGTCGCCGCTCTTCGCCTTCCCGGTCGCCAAGAGCCGCTCCATGGCGAGCGGGATCGAGGCGGCCGAGGTGTTGCCGGTGGTTTCCACGTCGCGGGCGACCGTGACGTGCTCCGGCAGCTTCAGGGTCTTCACCATCGAGTCGATGATCCGCATGTTGGCCTGGTGCGGGATGAAGACGTCCAGGTCGTCCGCCGTGATGCCGGCGGCGTCCAGCGCCTGCTGGGCGACCTTCGCCATCTCGAAGACGGCCCAGCGGAACACCGCCTGGCCCTCCTGCGTGATGGCCGGGAACTTCAGTTCGCCGTGCTCGTTGACCGGGAGCTGCGAGACGTCGCCGACGCGGAAGTCGTTCCACGGCACGGTCTGCTTGATCGTCTCGGACTTGTCGCCTTCGGAACCCCAGACGGTGGGGCCGATGTGCGGCTCCGCGGAGGGGCCGACGACCACGGCGCCTGCGCCGTCGCCGAACAGGAAGGCCGTCGCGCGGTCCTCCAGGTCCGTCAGGTCGCTGAGCCGCTCGACACCGATGACGAGCACGTACTCCGCAGAACCCTCGACGATCATGCCCTTGGCGAGCGTCAGGCCGTAGCCGAAGCCCGCGCAGCCCGCGGAGATGTCGAAGGCGGCCGGCTTCCCGGCGCCGATCTTGTCGGCGATCTCGGTGGCGACGGCAGGGGTCTGCTTGAAGTGCGAGACCGTCGAGACGATCACGGCACCGATCTGCGCGGGGGTGATCCCGGCGTCGGCGATGGCCTTGCCCGACGCCTCCACCGACATGGCGGCGACCGTCTCCTCCGGGGAGGCCCAGTGGCGGGTGGCGATGCCGGAGCGCGAGCGGATCCACTCGTCGGAGGAGTCGATCTTCTCGAGGATCACCTCGTTCGGCACGACCCGGGTGGGACGGTAGCCGCCGACCCCCAGGATCCGCGCGTACGGGGCGCCCTTGCTGGGCTTGATCTTCGACATGCTTCTCGACACTCCTTCTCAGGCGGCCGCGTGCTCGGCGACGAGCGCACGGGCCGCGTCGAGGTCGTCGGGAGTCTTCAGGGCGACCGTGGCCACACCCGGCAGGGCGCGCTTGGCGAGGCCCGTCAGGGTGCCGCCCGGGCAGACCTCGACGAGCGCGGTCGCGCCGAGCTCCTTGAAGGTCTCCATGCACAGGTCCCAGCGGACCGGGTTGGCGACCTGACCGACCAGGCGGGCCACGACCTCGGCGCCGTCGGTGACGACCTGCCCGTCCCTGTTGGAGACGTAGCGGGTGGTCGGGGCTGCCGGGGACAGCTGCTTCGCCGCCTCCTCCAGCTTCGCCACGGCCGGGGCCATGTGGTGCGTGTGGAAGGCGCCGGCGACCTTGAGCGCGACGACCCGACGGACGCCCTCGGGCTTGTCCGCCTCCAGGGCGGCCAGCTGCTCCAGGGTGCCGGCGGCCACGATCTGGCCGGCGCCGTTCACGTTCGCGGGGGTCAGACCGAGCTTCTCCAGGTGCGGGATGGTCACCTCGGGGTCGCCGCCGAGCAGTGCCGACATGCCCGTCGCGGTGATCGCGGCGGCCTCGGCCATCGCGAGTCCGCGGGTACGGACGAGTCGCAGCGCCGCAGTGTCATCGAGGACGCCCGCGAATGCGGCGGCGGTGAACTCGCCGACGCTGTGACCGGCGACGACGCCGGGCGCACCGGCGTCGAGCGCAGCGGCGGACAGCAGTCCGGCGGCGACGAGGAGCGGCTGGGCCACGGCGGTGTCACGGATCTCGTCCGCGTCCGCCTTCGTGCCGTAGTGGGCGAGGTCGAGCCCGATCGCGTCGGACCAGGCCGCGATGCGGTCGGCGGCGCCGGGGAGTTCGAGCCAGGGGGTCAGGAAGCCGGGCGTCTGGGCGCCTTGGCCGGGAGCGACGAGTACGAGCACCCTCACACTCTCTCTTGGGGACGGCTTCGAGCGCCCGTGGGGACAAGGACGAAGAACCGTCGGGGGAATTGTTGGTGTTCGACAAAAGTCTAGGACTGCGAATCTCCGTCGGCCAAGCGTCCCAGGATGAGGGCGATCCGCAGAGTGAAGGCGGAGCGCACGTCGGAGGGTGACCAGCCGGTGACGTCGGTCACACGTCGAAGCCGGTAGCGCACGGTGTTCGGGTGGACGAAGAGCATCCGGGCCGCGCCTTCCAGGCTGCTCGCCTGCTCCAGGTAGACACTGAGAGTTTCGAGCAGCGCCGACCCGGCCTCCTCCAGCGGTCTGTAGATCTCCTCCACCAACTGCTCGCGTGCCGAAGGGTCGGATGCGATGGCGCGCTCCGGGAGGAGATCGTCCGCCAGGACCGGGCGGGGCGCGTCCTGCCAGGCCGAGCACGCCTTGAGGCCGGCCGCGGCGGCCTGCGCGGAACGCGTTGCGGCGAGCAGGTCCGGGACGACCGGGCCGGCCACGACCGGCCCCTGCGCATACGGCCCGATCAGGGCCTTCGCCACGGCGAGGGGGTTGTCGTTGCCGCCCGCGATGACGACGAGCCGGTTGCCGAGGACACCGGTGAGGACCTGCAGCTTGGCGTGCCGGGCGGCGCGGCGGATCGCTTCCACGGTCAGCTCGCTGTCCCCGTCGGGAGCCGTGCCGAGGACCACGCACACGTGGTCCGGGGAGTTCCAGCCGAGGGCCGCAGCCCGGGAGACGGCGCCCTCGTCGGCCTCGCCGGAGAGCACCGCGTTCACCACCAGTGACTCCAGGCGCGCGTCCCAGGCGCCCCGGGCCTCGGCGGCCTGCGCGTACACCTGCGCGGTGGCGAACGCGATCTCCCGCGCGTACACGAGGAGCGCCTCGCGCAGCACGGACTCGTCGCCGGGGGCCGCGACCTCTTCGATCGCCGACTCCATGACCTCGATCGTGGTGCGGACCATCTCCACGGTCTGGCGCAGGGTGATCGCGCGGGTCAGTTCGCGGGGCGCGGTGCCGAAGACGTCCGTGGAGATCGCCTGCGGGGTCTCGGGGTGCCGGAACCACTCGGTGAACGCGGCGATGCCGGCCTGCGCGACCAGGCCGATCCACGACCGGTTCTCGGGCGGCATCGCGCGGTACCACGGCAGCGTCTCGTCCATGCGGGCGATGGCGCCGGCGGCGAGCCGTCCGGAGGACTGTTCGAGGCGCTTCAGGGTCGCGGCGTGCGGATGAGCGGCGTTCACGGGTTCAGGCACGGGGACAAGACTGCCTTATCCGGACGCCGGCGTGCGGGGCCGGGGCGGTTTCGCCCCGACGGGGCCGCGGCGGGGGACTACGGTGGCCCCCGTGATCCGCATCCAGCGCGCCGGCGAGCGCTACCCCGGGGGCGACCCGGCGGCCGGGATCGAGACCCGGCACGCCCTGTCCTTCGGCCCGCACTACGACCCCGACAACCTCCGCTTCGGCGCGCTCCTCGCCTGCAACGAGGAGCGGCTCGCGCCCGGGGCCGGCTTCGACGAGCACCCGCACAGCCACACCGAAATCGTGACCTGGGTCGTCGAGGGCGAGCTCACCCACCGGGACAGCACCGGCCACGAGACCGTCGTCCGGCCCGGCGACCTCCAGCGGCTCAGCTCGGCGGGCGGCGTGCGCCACGTGGAGCGCAATGACGCCGGGACGCCGCTCGTCTTCGTCCAGATGTGGCTCGCCCCGCTCCGGCCGGGCGGGGAGCCCTCCTACGAGGTGGTGCGGGAGCTCGGGGCGACGTACCGCCTGCCCGGGGCGGGCGCGGTCCTGCACGCGCACCGGCCCGGTGCGGGGGAGCGCATCGCGGTCCCGGCGGCCGACTTCGCCTATGTGCACGTGGTGCGGGGGACCGTGCGGCTGGACGGCGAGGAGTTGGGCCCGGGCGACGCGGCCCGCCTCACCGGTGCGGAGGCGCCGGAGCTGTGCGCGACCGCCGACGCGGAGGTGCTGGTGTGGGAGATGCGCGCCCCCTGACCACCGCCCCGCGGACGCCGTGCCGGGAGGCCGCGACGCGGCGGCCGGCGACGCGTCAGCGCAGGGCGCTCTTCGCCTTCCAGTCCTCCCAGCTGATGTTCCAGGCCCCGTAGCCGTTCCCCTCCGCCACCTCGCCCTTCGTCTCGCGGCCCTTGATCTCGAAGGGGTCACCGACGTGCACCGCGGCGTAGAAGTCCGCCGCGTCCTCGTTGCTCATGCCGATGCAGCCGGAACTCCGGTTGGCCTTGCCGAAGTACGCGGCGTTCCACGGCGCCGCGTGCGCGTACATCCCGGACCAGGTGAGCCGCATCGAGTAGTCGACCATCTTGTCGTAGGCGTCGCCGAGCCCGACCGTCTCGGAATTCATGTTGATGGTGCCCTCCTTGGCCATCAGCACGGCCGTCCCCCGCCAGGACCGCTTGTCGCCCCCCGGAGTGCCGCCGGAGACCGGGATGGTGCGGACCGCCTTCCCGTCCCGCTCCAGCACCAGCCGGTGCGCGTCGAGGTCGACCTTCACGACCTGCGCCGCGCCGACGGCGAAGCCGGTGCGGTAGTCCCGCACGAACCATCCGCTGCCCGAGTCGGTGCCGTTGAGGTCCGCTTCGAGGGTGACCTCGGTGCCCGGCTTCCAGTACTCCTCGGGCCGCCAGTCCACCCGGTCCCGCCCCGAGTGGTCCTTGACCCAGCCCCAGGACCCCTCGGTGCCGTTCGAGGTGTGCACCTTCAGCTGCTTCTCGACGTCCGCCTTCCGCGTCACCGGGAGGTCGAAGACGATGGAGAGCGGGTGCCCGATGCCCACGGTGGTGTTCTTGCCGGGGGCCAGGGTCAGCTTGTTGACCTTCTCGGGCGCCGGGGTGGTGAAGGAGGACCGGGCGGTCGACTCCTTGCCGTCGGCGGTGCGGGACGTCGCCTCGACGGTGTAGGTGGTGCCCGGCAGCGCCTTGCGGTCCGACGTCCAGCTCGTCCCGCCCGCCCCCGTACGGCCCTTGAGGGTTCCGCCCTCGGCGTCGACGACCCGCACCTTCGTGAGCGTGCCGCCGGAGGCGGTCACGATCACCGGGCTGCCGGCGCTCTTCGCCGCGACCGCCACCTTCGCCGGGGGCGCCTCCGCGGCCCCGGGCCGCGCACCGGCCGGGTTCCCGTCCGCCGCCTGCGCCGAGCAGGCGGTGAGGGACACGGCCAGCGCCACGGCCGCGAGGGCGGGACGGGACGCACGCCCCGGCAGGCGCCGCCCCTTCGGCAAGGACGCCCGGGCCGGGGGCGAGGTGCGTATCGGCAGCACGGAAGACCTCCGCAGTGGTGAGGAAAGAGGTGGGATGTCCTGGACTGTAGGACGCCGTCACCCCTCCGCGGGGCGCCGGGAGCCCGTGTGACGAAGGCTGCGGCAGAACGGTCACCGTCCTGTCACAATCACCGCGCGCACCGGTCGAATTCGGCTGTGAGCCTGCTGTGCGCCCCACCACCGAGGGGCGGAACAAGGAGGCTCCCCGTTGTGTCAGCCCTGCTCGTGACGGCCGCACCCACCGACCGCCGTGCCCCCGCGGGATCGGTCAGGCTCGGGCCCGTGACCCCCGAGGCCTACCGCGCGTTCCTCGACTCCCGTTTCGGCGCGGACGGGCCGAGCTTCCTCCAACTCCCCTCCTGGGCAAGGGTGAAGGACGGCTGGAGCCACCAACTCATCGGTTGGGGAAGGGAAGGGGCCGATCTGGCGGGCGTCGCACTCGTCCTGCTCCGCCCCTTCCCCGGCACCCGGAAGTACTTCGCCTACCTGCCCGAAGGTCCCGTCGCCGACTGGGCCGACCCCGACCTGGACGGCTGGCTCTCTCCGCTCCTCGGCCACCTGCGCGCCTGCGGCGCCTTCGCGGTCCGCATCGGCCCGGGGCCGGCCCACCGGCACTGGAGCGCCGCCACGGTGAAGGCCGCCACCGGGCCCGGCCGCCGGCTCTCCGACGTCCTGGCCGACGAGGTCGACCCGCTGGGCACCGCCGTCGCCGAACGGCTGCGGGCCCGCGGCTGGCGCCGCTGCGGCGGCGACTCCGAGGACGGCGCCGACGCCCAACCCCGGCACGTCTTCCAGGTCCCGCTCGCCGGTCGCGACACCGACGACCTGTGGTCCGGCCTCAACCAGGAATGGCGGCGCAACGTCCGCAAGGCGCGGAAGTCCGGCGTCGAGGTCGTCGTCGGCTCCGCAGCCGACCTTCCGGAGTTCTACCGGCTGCTCCGCATCACCGAGGAACGCGACGGCTTCCGGCTCGGCCGCTCCCTCGCGTACTACGAGCGCCAGTACGCCGTCCTCAACGCCGAGCACCCGGGCCGCATGAAGCTCTACCTCGCCCGCCACGAGGGCGAGGTCCTCGCCGCGCACACCATGGTCACCGTGGGGGGTCGGGTCTGGTACCAGACCGGGGCCTCCGCCGACCACCGCCGGGAGGTGCGGCCCTCCAACGCCCTCCAGTGGCGCATGCTGCTCGACGCCCACGCCCTCGGCGCCGCCGTCTACGACCTGCGCGGGATACCCTCCACCCTTGATCCGAACGACCGTGCCCACGGCCTCCTCCGCTGGAAGCTCGGCACCGGCGGCCGGGTCGTCGAAACGCTGGGGGAGTGGGAGATACCGATGCACGGCACGACCAACCATGCGCTCTACCGCGCCTTCCACGCCTATCTGGCCCGTCGATGACGACCACGCTCACCGAACGCCCCCGGCCGAAGGCCGCGTCAGCCCTCCGCAGCGGTGCCGTCATGGCCGCCGGGTCGCTGGTCTCACGCGCCACCGGCTTCCTCCGCGCCTCCGTCGTCGCCGCCGCGCTCGGCGCGGGCCTGGTCGCCGACGGCTACGCGGTCGGCAACTCCGTCCCCACCATCGTCTACATGCTGCTGCTCGGCGGCGCCCTCAACGCAGTCTTCGTCCCCGAACTGGTCAAGGCCGCCAAGGAGCACGAGGACGGCGGCGTCGCCTACACCGACCGGCTCCTCACCCTCTGCGCGCTCGCCCTCGCCGCGCTCACGGCCGTCGCGGTGCTGGCGGCCCCGCTCATCGTCGACACGTACACCGACTACGTCGGCGGCCAGCGGGACCTGACCATCGCCTTCGCCCGCGCCTGCCTCCCGCAGATCCTCTTCCTCGGCCTCTTCACCCTCCTCGGACAAGTCCTCAACGCCCGCGGTCGGTTCGGCGCGATGATGTGGGCCCCGGTGCTCAACAACGTGGTCGTCGTCGCCGTCTTCGGCCTGTTCCTGGTCGTGGGGGGCGGCGGCGAACCCACCCCCGGCGAGACGGCGCTGCTCGGCTGGGGCACCACCGCCGGCATCGTGCTCCAGGCCCTCGCCCTCCTGCCCGCGCTGCGTGCCGCCGGCTTCCGCTGGCGGCCCCGGTTCGACTGGCGCGGCAGCGGCCTCGCCACCCCGCTGCGCTCGGCCGGCTGGCTGGTGCTGCTCGTCCTCACCAACCAGGGCGCGTACTGGGTGACCACCTGGCTCGCCACCTCCGCGGGCACGACGGTCAGCGGCGGGGGCATCACCGCCTACAACAACGCCTATCTGCTGTGGACCGTCCCGCACGGCATCATCACGGTCTCCCTCGTCACCGCGCTGCTGCCCCGGATGAGCGCCACCGCCGCCGACGGCGACCTGACGGGCGTCCGGCGGGACGTCTCCTACGCCCTGCGGACCAGCTCCGCGGCCGTCGTCCCCGCCGCCTGTGCGCTCCTCGCGCTCGCCCCGCCGCTGATGACGCTGGTCTTCCGGCACGGGGCGACCACCAGCGACGACATCCGCGCGATGTCCTGGACCCTGATGGCCTTCGCCCCCGGCCTGATCGCCCTCTCCGGCCAGTACGTGTGCACCCGCGCCTTCTACGCCCTGCGCGACACCCGCACCCCCTTCCTCCTCAACCTGGTCATCGCCGCCCTCAACGCAGGGCTCTCCCTGACCGCGTACCACGTCCTCCCGATCCGCTGGGCGGTCACCGGCATGGCGGCGGCCTACTCCCTCGCGCTCTGGGCGGGGTGGGCGGTCACGGCACACGCGCTGCGGCGCCGGCTGCGGGGCGGCCCGGAGACGACGCCGGAACGGCCACGGGACGGGGCCGGCAGCGCTGCGGCCCTCGGACGGCTCCTGGTCGCGGCGGTGCCGGCGGCCGGCTACGGCCTGTTCGTCGTCGACGCGACGGAGGCGGCGGGCCCGCTCGTCACCGGCCCCGCCGGAGCCCTCACGATCCTCGCGGTCTTCGCCCTGCTCGCCCGCCCCCTGCGCCTGGCCGAGGTGGAAACCCTCCTCGCCTCCACGGCGAGCCGGCTGCGCATCCCGGTGCGCCGCACCTGACGACGCCTCCGCACTCCCGTCCGGCGGGGGCCTTCCGAGCCGCCCCGCCGCTCAAGGCCCCGATGCGACCGGTGACCTCCCCGACCGGGGACGAAAACGACCTTGGGATACTCCACACATGCCCCGTCTGCTCCTCATCGAAGACGACCCCTCCGTCCGCGAGGGCGTCGAACTCGGCCTCCGACGGCGCGGCCACGAGGTCCGGACCGCACCCACCGGCGAGGCGGGGCTCGCCGCGCTCGGAGCGTTCCGGCCCGACCTGCTCCTGCTCGACCTCATGCTGCCCGGCATGAACGGCGTCCAGGTCTGCCGGCAGGTCCGGGAGACCAGCCAGCTGCCGATCATCATGTTGACCGCCCGGGGCGATGACTTCGACGTCGTCGTCGGGCTGGAGGCCGGCGCCGACGACTACATCGTGAAGCCCGCCCGCACCGAGGTCATCGAAGCCCGGATACGGGCCGTGCTGCGCCGCATCGAAGACGTCGGGACCGGCCGTCCCGCCGTCGAGTTCCACGGGGAGCTCGCGATCGACCGGGTCGGCCTCACGGTGGCGAAGGCCGGCGAGCGCCTCGCCCTCGCGCCGTCCGAGCTGAAGCTGCTGCTCCACCTCACGGCCGCCCCCGAGCAGGTCTTCAGCCGGCAGCAACTCCTCGAACACGTCTGGGAGCACAGCTACCACGGGGACGCCCGACTGGTCGACGCCTGCGTCCGCCGGCTGCGGAACAAGATCGAGGACGCTTCGGGCGCCCCCCGCTACATCCAGACCCTGCGGGGCTTCGGCTACCGCTTCGGCCCGCTGTGAAGGCCTGCGTGAGCCCGGAACCGACCACCCGGGCGGAGGCGGAGCCCGGGACGCCACCGGGCCGGGAACGCCTCGCGGCCCCGGACGCCCCGCGGGGCCGTCGCCGGGCCCGCGGCCCCCGGCTGCGCCCCTTCGGCCTGCGGACCCGGCTCGTCCTCGCCTTCCTGCTCGTCGCCGCCGTCGGCTGCGGCACCACCGCCGCGCTGACCTACCGCGCCGCCCGCAACGCGATCCTGGAACAGACCCAGGACACCGCCGTCTCCGCCTTCCGGGGCCAGGTCGACGCGCTCTCCATCGACCTTCCGGTCGTCCCCGACTCCCTCCGGAGCAACCTCCTCGCCATCGCCCGCCAGGGCAAGCCGCGCCCCTGGCGGGTCTACGCGGAGTACGGCTCCGTCCGCATCTCCTCCACCGACCGCCCCACGTCCACCGTCATCACCCCCGAACTGCGCGCCCGCGCGCAGGCGGGTTCGACCCGTCCGCACGGCAGCTTCCAGCGCGTCGTGAAGGGCGGCACCCCGTACCTGACGATCGCCGTCCCCGCCGTCTTCCGGACGCACGCGACCCGAGGCACGGCCCAACCCACCGGACTCGTGCTGTACGCCGTGATGGAGCTCGACGAGGAGGAGGCGAACATCGAGGCCATGGTCAGCGCCGCCCGGGACGGAGCCCTCCCGGCCCTGGCCATCGCCCTGATCCCCGCCCTCGTCGCCTCGCGCGGAGTGCTCCGCCCGGTACGGGAACTGCGGCGCGCCGCCCAGAGCATGGGGCGCGGTCGGCTCGACACCCGGATCCACGCGAAGGGCAGTGACGAACTCGCCGATCTGGCACGCACGTTCAACGAGACCGCCGCCCAGCTGGAACGTTCCGTGGCGGAGCTCCGCAGCGCCGAGGCCCGCGCCCGCCGCTTCGCCTCCGACGTCTCGCACGAACTGCGCACTCCGCTGGCCGGAATGCTCGCGGTCACCGAGCTCCTGGACGAGGACGCCGATTCCCTCGACAGCGACACCGCCCGCGCCGTGCGGCTGATCAGCGCCGAGACCGGCAAACTCGCCGTGCTCGTCGAGGACCTGATGGAGATCTCCCGCTTCGACGCCCGTGCCGCCGAACTCCACCTCGACGAGGTCGACGCCGCCGACTGCGTCCGCAAGACCCTCCAGCACCGGCACTGGACGGACCCGGAGCAGGTCCTCCCGCACCTCACCGAGGGCGTCCGGGCCCGCCTCGACCCGCGTCGCTTCGACGTCGTCGTCGCCAACCTCGTCGGCAACGCCCTCCGACACGGCGCGGCACCGGTCACGGTCCTGCAGTACGTGGAAGGGAACGAGCTGGTGACGGAGGTCGCCGACCGGGGGCCGGGCATCCCGCCGGACGTCCTCCCGCACGTCTTCGACCGCTTCTACAAGGCGGACCTGGCCAGGACCCGTTCGGTGGGCAGCGGCCTCGGCCTCGCGATCACCCTGGAGAACGTACGGTTGCACGGCGGCACCATGAGGGCCGCCAACCAACCGACGGGCGGCGCCGTCTTCACCGTGCGGACGCCGCTGTGAGGCGCCGGACGGTCGCGGCCGCCCTGCTCGGTGCGGTGACGCTCGCCGCCTGCGGCATCCAGGAGACCGACGTCGTCGAGGCGGGCGGCGCCGCGACCGTCATCGTCGCCCCGCCGCCCGAGTTCCGGATGGTGCTCTACTTCCTCGGACCGGACGGACGGCTGGTTCCGGTGATCCGCGACCTCCAGCGGCCGTTTCCCGAGGAGACCCTGCCGCCCGGCGTCATCCGGACGCGACCGGAGCCGGGGGAGACCGGCGGCGTGGGCCCGACCGAGACCTCCCCGGCCCGGGGGACCAGCACGGTCGCCACCGACAAGGTGCTTGCCGTGCTGCTCGCCGGCCCCAGCGAGGCCGATGCCTCGGCGGGCCTGACCACGGGGATCCCGGGGTTCGACGCCCCGCCGCGCGTCGAGCAGCTCAAGGGGCAGCCGACCACGGGGGGTCGCCGGGTCGTCCGGCTCCGTTCCCCGTTCCCCGTCCGGGACCTCTCCGAGGCCGCCGTCCAGCAACTGGTCTGCACGGCCGTCTACGCCGAGGACCGGGGCGGCGAGGTCGACGTGATCGTCACGGGGATCGACGGCACGCTACCGGAGACCGACTGCGCGATCTGACCGGATCGGTTCAGCGCGCGCGCAGCTCCGCCAGGACCGCGTCCGTGAACGGCGGCCAGGCCTCGATCGCCCAGGGGCCGAAGGGCCGGTCGGTCAGGGCGACACAGGCGGCACCCACGTCCGGATCGATCCACAGGAAGGTGCCGGCCTGCCCGAAGTGGCCGAAGGTCCGCGGCGAGGACGTCGCGCCCGTCCAGTGCGGGGACTTGCCGTCCCGGATCTCGAAGCCGAGCCCCCAGTCGTTCGGCCTCTGGTGCCCGTAGCCCGGCAGGATGCCGGTCAGACCGGGGTGGGTGACGGTCATCGCGTCCAGCACGGTCCGCGCGTCGAGCAGCCGCGGCGCCTGTACCTCGGCGGCGAACCGCACCAGGTCGTCCACGGTCGACACGCCGTCCTTCGCGGGCGAGCCCTCCAAGGTCGTCGAGGACATTCCCAAGGGCTCCAGGACCGCCTGGTGCAGATAGTCGGCGAAGGGGATGTCGGTCGCCTTGGCGACGTGGTCGCCGAGCGCTTCGAAGCCGGTGTTCGAGTAGATCCGCCGGGTGCCCGGTGCGGCCACCACCCGGTTCTCGTCGAAGGCGAGCCCCGAGGTGTGCGCGAGGAGGTGCCGCACGGTCGCCCCCTCGGGGCCGGCCGGCTCGTCGAGGTCGATCGCCCCCTCCTCGTACGCGACGAGGACGGCGTACGCCGCGAGCGGCTTGGTGACCGAGGCCAGGGGGAAGCGCTGCCCGGTGGGGCCGTGGGAGCCGGCCGGGGTGCCGTCCGCGCGGACGACGGCGGCTGCCGCGGTGGGGACGGGCCAGTTCTCGATCGACGCCAGGCTCGGCACGCTGCTCTGCATGCTGCCGAGCCTACTTGCTTCGAGTGCACTCCAAGGTCCTAGCGTGGGGCCCATGAGCGTGACCGCGAGCACGACCACGAGCGCACCGGGCACCAACCGGGCCCCCTACACCATCAGCGAGGTGGCCGCCCTGACCGGCCTCTCGGCGCACACCCTGCGCTGGTACGAGCGGATCGGCCTGATGCCCCACGTCGACCGTTCGCACACGGGGCAGCGTCGGTTCACCGACCGCGACCTGAGCTGGCTCGACTTCGTCGGCAAGCTCCGGCTGACCGGGATGCCGGTCGCCGACATGGTCAGGTACGCCGAGCTGGTGCGCGAGGGCGACCACACCAGGGACGAACGGCGGGAGCTCCTGGAAGCCACCCGACGGGACGCCCTCATCCGGATCACCGAGCTCCAGGACGCGCTCGCCGTGCTCGACGTCAAGATCAACCACTACGGGACCGCATGCGGAGGAACCCCTTCATGACCAGCACGACCAGGATCGACACCGTCCGCCTCGGCCAGGACGGCCCCCGGGTCGGCATCCAGGGCTTCGGCGCCATGGGCATCAGCGAGTTCTACGGGGAAACCGACGAGACCGCCGCCCGCGACACCCTCGACGCGGCCCTGGAGGTCGGCGTCACCCTGATCGACACCGCGGACGTCTACGGCCACGGCGCCAACGAGGAGTTCCTCGCCCCCTTCCTCGCCGCCCACCGCGACGAGGTCACCCTCGCCACCAAGTTCGGCGTGGAGCGCCGCGTCGACGACCCCGCCCACCGGGGGATCCGCAACGACCCCGCGTACGTCAAGAAGGCCGCCGAGGACAGCCTGCGCCGCCTCGGCGTCGAGACCATCGACCTCTACTACATGCACCGCCGTGACCCGGAGGTCCCGTTGGCCGACTCCGTCGGCGCGATGGCCGAACTCGTCCGCGAGGGCAAGGTCCGCCACCTGGGGCTGAGCGAGGTCACCGGGCCCGAACTGCGCGAGGCCCACGCCGTGCACCCGATCGCCGCCCTCCAGTCGGAGTGGTCCCTCTTCTCGCGGGACGTGGAACGCAGCGCCGTCGGCGCCGCCGCCGAGCTCGGCGTGACCTTCGTGCCGTACTCGCCGCTCGGCCGGGGCTTTCTGACCGGCGCCTTCGTGAACGCCACCAAGGAGCTGTCGAGCGGGGACTACCGCTTGCACCAACCCCGCTTCACCGGCGAGAACGCCGAGCGGAACGCCGCCCTCCTTGACCCGGTCCGAAAGATCGCCGCCGCCCACGGAGCGACCCCGGCCCAGATCGCCCTCGCCTGGGTGCAGCAGCGCGCCGCCGTGCACGGCCTGACGGTCGTCCCCATTCCCGGCACCCGCAGGCGCGCCCGCCTGCAGGAGAACGCCGCCGCCACCCGCATCACCCTCACCGAAGCCGAACTCGCCGCACTGGAGCCGGTCGCCGGACGGGTCTCCGGCGACCGCTACCCCGACATGGGCGCCACATCGGTGGGCCGGGAGCGGTGAGCGCCCGCTCACCCCAGCCCCAGGGCGAAGACCGCGAAGCCGGCCGCCAGCAGCCCCGCCAGGGCTCGGCGGGCCGGCCCGGTCTCCGCCCAGGGCGACTCGAAGGCGCGCGCGTACCGGCCGATCAGGAGGAGGGCACCGGCGAAGACCGGTAGCCAGGCCAGCCGGGCCAGGATCCAGCCGACCGAGTCCGGCGCGCCGACCAGCCCCGCGACCTCGCCGGTGTACGAGGCGGGGACCGCGGCGGCGAGCATCGCCGTCTGGTGCCAGCACAGCACCGTCATCGCGGACAGGTTGACCACCACGACCGGAGCCCAGAGCGCGGGCCGTGCCAGCAGCCGGCCCAGGCGCTCCCGGAGCAGGACCGCCGCACCGCTCTGGGCCGCGGCGAGGGCGAGGACGAGCAGGGACGGCGGGTGCGAATTGGTGCGGGCCTCGCCGGGCACGCCGACCATCGACGCCGGGTAGCCGAAGACGAGCAGCAGGGCCGCGAAGAGCGCGGCGCCGCCGACCAGCAGCCCCCACGCATGGCGACGGCCGATCCGGCCCCCGCCCCAGGACGCGCCCAGTTGATAGGCGAAGAGCCAGCCCGGCAGGACGTTCACGAGGCCCAGCCAGCCCGGCACGGAGTCGGCGTACGGCCCGTACCGGAGGAAGTCCACGACGGCGACCGAACCGAGCAGCGGTGCCGCGGCCCAGCACCCCAGCCGGTGGGCCGCCCGCGCGCACAGCGGGGTGAGCGCGGTGGCCACCGCGTACACCCCGACGAACCAGAGCGGCTGGACCACCAGGGTGGACGCCGTCCGCAGCGTGTCCACCGGCGCCCCGAGACCGTGGTGGAGGACGGGCAGCAGCACCGCCCAGACGGCGCAGACCCCGAGCACGGGGCGGCCCAGCCGGGCGAGCCGGCCGCCCAGCCAGGCGCGGGTGGAGCCCGCTCGGCGCCGGTACGACAGGACCGAGGCGTAGCCACCGACCAGGAAGAAGATCCCCAGGGTCTGGAGGACCCAACTCACCGGGGCGAGAGCGGCGAAGGCGTTCAGCGGGCTCGCGTTGTGCAGGGCCCCGTCGGCGGAGAGCGTGAAACCGCCGAGCAGCCAGTGCCCGGTCGGCACCGCCAGGAGCGCCAGGGCCCGGAGCCCGTCGACCGCCCGGTCGCGATGGGCCGGAGTGGCCGATTCGATCCTCGTGAGGAGCCCGCTCACCGGACGTCCCCCTCGGCGATCCGGGCGAAGGCGCGGAGCGAGGAGGTGCCGGGCGCGAAGTAGCCGCCGTGGCCGCGGGCGTCACCGGCCGGGACCACCCGTGCCCCGAACGCCGGATCGGTGGGGTCGGTGCCGTGCCCGAGCCCCGCGAACTCGACGTTCGGCACCCGGTCGATCCAGTCGGTGGGTGCCTTGGCCGCCCAGACCCGTGCGGAGGTGTCGAGCGCCGGGGCGTTCTCGGCGCGCATCCCGGGCGAGCCGAAGACCACCAGGTCCTTGGCCTTCAGCCGGTGGGCGGCGAGGCCGCAGACCACGGAGCCGTAGCTGTGGCAGAAGACGGACGGCTCCGCGGCCCCGACCGCGGCCAGACCGTCCGCGAACCGGGCCAACCGGTCCGCCCCGACCCCGGCGAGCCGATCGGTGGCCGCGTCCAAGCCGACTCCCACGGGGGTCGTGTACCCCGCCCAGGCGACCACTGCCGTCCGGCCGCCGGTCGCCCGGCGCAGGGCCACCGCCATGTCCGCGAGCGGCTGCACGCGGTTCGCGTCGACGTCGGACCCGGGCACCAGCACGGCCACGTGCTCGGCCCGCGCCAGGTCCCCGTACACCAGGACCACCTGTCCCCGGCCGCGCGGGTCGTGGGCGAGGACCCGCGCTCCACCGAACTCCCCGTGCACCGAACGGGCATTGGCCGCGTACCGCAGGTCGAGGGGAGCTCCGTCGAGGTTCCCGACGACCGTCGGGTGGGTGGCCGCCAGTTCCCGCCGGCGTACGGGACTCAGCCCGGCGAAGAAGCGCGCGACCCCGGCCGGGTCCATCCGCTCCGGGTCCGGTAGGCCCGCGGCCCGCCACGCCTCCGTCCCGACCGGCGCCCCGGTCACGGCCTCCTGGCCGGTCCCGGACGCCCAGCCCGCCGTACCTGCGACCACTCCGGCCATCACGGCGGTGGTGATCAGGGTCCTCGACATGCGGCCCATCGGTCCGCCCTCCCTCGCTCTCGTCGTCGGCGAGAAGAAGGTAGGAAGGGGGTGGGCGGGGACACGTCACACCGGGGAGCCAACTCCCCCCTGGTACCGCAGTAGGGGGTGGAGGAACGGTCACCCCCCTGCGAGGGGTGGGGGTTTCCCCCGGAGCGCCGGTCGGACCGGTCGACGGAGCGCCGCCGGCTCCTGCCGCGGAAGGCCCTGGCCGGACCCTGCCGGGGCCCCGCCCGAGGACGCCTCCCGGGGGAGGCGTCCGCCCGGTGCCTCCCGCCGGGTCAGCGGCTCCCGCCCGGGGTCACCAGGCCCGACTCGTACGCGAAGACCACCGCCTGCGCCCGGTCGCGGAGGTCCAACTTCGCGAGCACCCGCCCGATGTGGGTCTTCACGGTCTGTTCCGCGAGGACCAGGTCCTCCGCGATCTCCTGGTTGGACAGGCCCCGCGCGATCAGTTCGAGGACCTCCGTCTCGCGCGGGGTGAGCCCGTTCAGTCGCAGTGCCGTGGCGTCCCGGCGCGGTGCCGGCCGTGCGGCGGCGAAGTCGGCGATGAGCCGCCGGGTGACGGAGGGGGCGAGCAGTGCCTCGCCCGCGGCCACCACCCGTACCGCCGCGATGAGGTCGGCCGGTGGCGCGTCCTTCAACAGGAAGCCGGAGGCACCTGCGCGCAGCGCCTCGTACACGTAGTCGTCCACGTCGAAGGTGGTCAGCATCAGGACCTTCGGCCGGTGCGCGGCGGCGACCGGGGGGTGCAGGATCTCCCGGGCCGCCGCGAGCCCGTCCAACTCCGGCATCCGCACGTCCATCAGGACCACGTCCGGGAGGGCCGACCGCGCCACCTCCACGCCCTGCCGTCCGTCCGCCGCCTCGCCGACCACGTCGACGTCGGGCTGCGCGGCGAGCAGCGCGGCGAAACCGGCCCGCACCATGGCCTGGTCGTCGACGATGATCACGCGAATGGTCACGCGGTGTCCTCCGTGCGCAGGGGAAGCCGGGCCGCGACCCGGAAGCCGCCGTCCGGCAGCGGCCCGGTGTCGAGCGAGCCGCCGGTCAACCGTACGCGTTCCCGCATGCCGACGAGTCCGTGGCCCGTGCCGTGGGCACCCCGCTCCACGGCGGAACCCTCCTCCAGCGAAGGGCCGTTGACGACGAGGACCGTCAGCCACCCCCCGTCCGCGCGGATCGACACCCGGGTCGACGCCCCCGGCGCGTGGCGCACCACGTTGGCGAGGGCCTCCTGCACGATCCGGTACGCCGACAGGTCCACGGCCTGCGGCACGTCACCGAGGTCGGCGGCGAGCCGCAACTCGGCCGGCACCCCCGCCCGCACGGTCGCCTCGACGAGTTGCTGGACCCGGTCGAGCCCCGGCTGGGGGGCCCGTTCCCCCTCCCCGCCGTCGCTGCGCAGCACGGACAACAGCCGACGCATCTCGGCCAACGACTCGCGTGCGCTCGTCGCGATCGACCCGAACTCCTCCCGCGCCGCGTCCGGGAGGTCGGGGATGCGGTACGGGGCCGAGTCCGCCTGCACGGTGATCACCGACATGTGATGGGCGACGACGTCGTGCAGTTCGCGCGCGATCCTGGCCCGTTCCTCCAGGAGCGTGCGGCGGGCCCGCTCCGCCTCGCTGATCGTCTCCTGCTCCGCGAGCCGCCGCTGTGCGTCCCCCCGGGCGCGGACCCCCGAAACGAGCAGCAGCAGCACCCCGCTCAGGACCAGCAGCAGGGCGTGGATGCTGGTCTGACCGGCGGGCCGGAAGACCTCCAGCACGTATCCGGCGGTGCCGGTGGCCAGCCACACGCCGAACAATGCCCGGCGGGACTCGCGGAGCCCCAGCGCGACCATGAGCGCGCAGTAGCCGACGAGCAGCGGCGGGGGCCAGGGCCAGTACTCCGCGCGGGGCCCGTCCGAGCCGAGCAGGACGAGCGCGCCGAACACGTCGGCGGTGAAGACGATCCACCAGGCCTGGAGCGGGCGGGTGACGGCCAGCAGCAGCGGCGCGGTCTGGGCGGTGCCGAGGGCTCCGGCGAGGGCGCCGCTGACGCCGTAGTCCTGGACGAGGAGCACGATCGTGGAGGGGAGGAGCGAGGCGGTCAAGGCCAGGGCGACCAGGTACGGCAAGAGCCGTGCCCACCGCGGGGACGCGCCGGCGAGGAGCGGCTCCCCCGGCGCGGTCGGGGTGGTGAGCGCCAGCCCCGTGTCCTGGAACAGCGCGCGCACCCGGTCGACCGACCGGGGGAGTTCGGACCGGCGGGATCCGGACCGGCGGGTGTCGGTCGGCGGAGGGGCGGGCGGCTCGGGCCGCGGTGCGATAGCCATGATCCGCTCAGGGTAGGCAGCGCCGTCCGGCGCCGGCGTCATACCGGGGACCGGGGTCGGATCTGCTACCCGGGTATGACGAGCAGCCCTGCCGGACAGGGCGAGGCCCCGTGTCCGGCCGGGGCGAGGGGTCCCGGCCCGTGCCCGTGGCGAGGCACTCCCGGGGGCCGGTCCGGCGCCGCCCTCACAGCTCCGCCAGGAGCTCCGCCTTCTTCGCGGAGAACTCCGCATCCGTCACCAGGCCCGCCTGGTGCAACTCGCCCAGGTGCCGAATCCTTTCAGCCACGGCTCCGGGGTCCCGGTGCGCCGTGCTCCCGGCCGCCACGGGCGCGGCGGCCGGCACGGGAACCCGGTCCTTGGCCCGGATCGCACCGAGCACCGCCGCCGCGAAGGGCAGCGACTCGTGCACCGGTCCGTAGCGGCCGAAGACGAGGGACGCCGGGTCCTGGTCCGGCTGGATCTCCCGGGACCCGCCCCCCCGGGGCACCAGCCGCAGATGGCCGTCGAGGCCGTCCGGCGAGCGCCACTCGACCCCACAGAGGTCCTGGACCGAGAAGACCTGGTCGCCGGCCTTCCACTTCTCCGAGGAAGCCCCCGTCGAGGACCAGCGGAACGCGACCTCCGAAGCCCCGTCGAAACTCGCCTTCCCGTCGTACGCCTTGAAGGACAACGGTCCCGGCGGCGGTTCCACCAGGAAGCGCTCGACGGGCGCGAAGTCCTCGCTGCCGTTCGGCGCGGACCCCTCGTGGCCCTCGTACCCGTGGCCGCCGGGGCCCCCCCCGGCCCCCCGCGGGGCCGGGGGGCGGCACCCCCGCCCCGCCCCGGGGTGGCCCGGCCCCGCCCCCCGCGCCCCCCGCCCCACCCCGCG